>JBHHXA010000128.1:0-6920 GCA_046756805.1 Acidimicrobiia bacterium | reverse complement strand
CGACGATTCCCAAGCTCGTCTTCGACAACGCCGAGCAGATGCCGGACCGGCCTGCCTATCACGTGAAGGTGGGTTCGGCGTGGCGGGCGACGACGTGGGCGACGTATGCAGGTGAGGTCCGCGCCGCCGCCAAGGCGCTGGTCGCGCTCGGCGTCGAGGTGGGCGACAAGGTCAACATCCTCGGGTTCAACCGGCCGGAGTGGGTGATCATGGACGTAGCCGCCATTGCGGTCGGCGCCGTGCCGGCAGGCATCTACACGACGAACTCCCCGCACGAGTGCAAGTACATCATCGGCCACTCCGAGGCGCCGCTGATCCTCATCGAGGACGAGGGGCAGTGGGACAAGATCGTCCAGGTCCGGGCCGAGCTGCCCGCGCTGCGGACGGTGGTGCTGATGAAGGGCGCCGCGGTCGAAGACGAGATGGCGATGACGTGGGAGGCCTTCCTCGGGGCAGGCGCAGACGTCCCGGACGACGTGATCGACTCCCGGCTCGGAGCGGCGAAGGCCGACGACATCGGCACGCTCATCTACACGTCCGGTACCACCGGTCCCCCCAAGGCCGTGATGCTGACGCACGACAACTTGACGTGGACCCCGGCCCAGGTCACCGGACACATGAAGATCGGCGCGGATGACACCCTCGTGTCGTATCTGCCGCTGTCACACATTGCAGAGCAGAGCTTCACGATCGCAGCAGCCGCACAGCGCGGATACGCCGTGTACTTCGCAGAGTCGATCGACGCACTGGCCGAGAACCTCAAAGAGGTCCAGCCCACCATCTTCTTCGCCGTGCCGAGGGTGTGGGAGCGTTTCCACGCCGGTGTCACCGCCAAGCTTGCCGAGGCGACGGGCGTCAAGGCCAAGCTCGCAGCATGGGCCATGGACGTCGGCCGCAAGGTCAACGACCTGCGCAACATCGGCGAAGAGCCGGCAGGTCTCCTCGCGATCCAGTACAAGCTCGCTGACACGCTCGTCTTCTCCAAGGTCAAGGCCGCGCTCGGTCTGGGGAAGGTGCGGGTCGCCGCAACAGCGGCTGCCCCCATCGCTGCCGAGATCCTCGAGTTCTTTGCGGGTCTCGACATCCTCATCTGGGAGATCTACGGCCAGTCTGAGGACACCGGCCCCACATCCGTCAACCTGCCGGGGCGCACCAGATTCGGCAGCGTCGGTGTGTCCTACCCCAACGTCGAGGTGAAGATCGCCGAAGACGGCGAGATCCTCGTGAAGGGCCGCAACGTCTTCAAGGGCTACTACAAGGACGCGGAGGCGACGGCGGAGACCCTGGTCGACGGCTGGCTCCAGTCCGGCGACCTTGGTGAGTTCGACGACGACGGGTTTCTCTACATCACCGGTCGCAAGAAGGACATCATCATCACCGCCGGCGGCAAGAACGTCGCTCCCGCACCCATCGAGGGAGGGATCAAGAACCACCCGCTCGTCTCGGAGGCCGTCGTCATCGGTGATCGACGCAAGTTCCTCTCCGCGGTGGTGACGCTCGACGAGGAGGCTGCGGACAAGTTCATGGCCGACGAAGGCCTCGCCGGCCCTGCTCATGAGTCCGAGGCGGTGGCCGGCGAGATCCAGCGGGCGATCGATGCGGTCAACGAGAACCTGGCGCGCGTGGAGCAGATCAAGAAGTTCACGGTGCTCGGCCGGCAGCTCTCGATCGAAGACGGGGAGCTGACTCCGACGCTCAAGGTCAAGAGGAACAGGGTCACCGAGCACTTCACTTCCGAGATCGAGGCGATGTACCGGGATTGACGGGATGCGACCGACCGGCCCGCTGCCGCACCTAGCATTCCGCCCATGGACGCCATCACCGACACGATCATCGATATCACGCCGACGGCGCTCGAGCAGATCCTCGAGTTGCGGGAGGCGGAGGCCATTCCCGACCTGCATCTCGGGTTGCGGATTGCCGGCGTCGGCGCCCAGGGTTTCCTCTACGAGACGGCGTTCGTCAGGGCCGAGGACGTCGCGGACGGGGACCACATCGAGTATCACGAAGGTCTGCCTGTGGCCATCGATGCGGAGAGCATCGACAACCTGCGCGACAGCGTGCTCGACATCTCGACCGATCCCGCGGCACCCGGGCTCGTGCTGCGGAACCCCAACCCCGCGACGCCGCCGATGCCCGATTATCCGGATCTGGAGCTCGAGGGCACCGTCGAGCAGCGCATCGACCAGCTGCTCAGCCAGCAGATCAACCCGGCCATCGCCGGCCACGGAGGTTTCGTGAGGCTGATGGCTGTGAACGGATCGACCGCCCATCTCGAGATGGGCGGCGGTTGCCAGGGGTGCGGTCTGGCCGCGATGACGCTCCGGCAGGGCATCGAGTCTGCGATCCTGCACCACATCCCGGAAATCAAGGAGATCGTCGACGCCACCGACCACTCGGCAGGCGAGGATCCCTACTACTGAGCTCCCGGCGCAGAGCCTCACAACGACCGCACCCCCGCTGATGCGAGGGTGCGGTGTCGCGTGAGCGACGGGAACGGCGCAGTCGTGCAGCCGTGCGCGTGCGGGCCGATTGTCGAGGGCACCCGATCCCGTCTTGGCTCAGGCGGTCTGCATCGCCAGGTCTTCGTCTTCGCTCTCGTCGTGCTCGGGGTCGACGTTCATGTTCTCGCGCATCGCGCTGACGGCGGCGAGCGCATTGGCTGCGTCCGCTCCGATCCGGGGGAGCCGGGCCGATCGCCGCGAGTAGAACGAACCCCGGGGCACGGTCGTGGTCTCACCGTTCGTGTCCTCGGCCGACGCTGCCGGGCTGGAGATCGTCGACTCGAAGCCGGCGTCGGGTCGTTCGGCTCCCTCGACGAACGGCTGCCGACGAGCCACGGTGGGTCGCTCCGCTTGCTTCGGCGCCACGGCCACCGGTTCCGCGGCGGGTGCGCTGCGGCGGTCCGGGTCGAGTTCGTCGCCGGTGACTTGTGACATCGAACGGACCGAACCGGTCAGGTCGTCGAGCGCATCGCTCTCGGCCCGGACCGCCTTGCGCATCACGGCGACCTCTTCCAGCGCTCCGCCGGCGAGCGCCCGGAGCCGGTCCTCCAGGTCGCTCGTGGCGGCGCGGAGCCTGCTCAGCTTGGCAGCGCGCTCCGTGCGTGCGGTGGCGAACTCCTCCCTCAGCCGGTCGAGCTCGATGGCTCGAGCGCTGCTGAGGGAGACCCCTTCGTCCGCCGCCATCGCTGTGAGGGTCTCGGCTTCGTGCCGTGCCTCGGCGAGCGCTGCCTCGGCTTCCTCTCGGGCCTCGGTGACGACCCGGAAGGCCTCGTATTGCGCCTCGCTGAGGATGCGATCGGCCTCCTCCTTGGCGACCGCCCGCGCCTCGTCGAGTTGGCGCTCGGCGGCGTCCACCATCTCCTCCTTGGTCTTGGTGGCTGCGACGAACGTGAGGTGAATGGCCTCCTCGCGGCGCCGCGCCTCCTCGAGCTCCTCTTCGACCGCGACCGCATCCCGCGCCGTCTGGTCGAGTTGCTCGGACACCGCTTCTCGCAGCCGGTTGAGGTAGGCATCGACGGCTTCGGGGTCGTAGCCCCGGCGGACCATCGCAAAGTCGGCGGCGGGGATGTCCGGGTGACCGGTGGTCGTCATGCAGTTCTCCGCATCATTCGTCCTGTCGGCCCCGACCCTCGACTCCAAGAAGCTACGGAGAGTGTATACGACACCACAATGGGTAGTCAACTAGTTCTCTTGTGCGGTCGGGGTCTAGTCACCCCGGATGCGGGCGCCGGCTACTGGAGTCCGGCGGCACGGGCTGCGGCGAGCGCCTCGATCCCGTTGAGGCGGCGGGTGAGGTCGTGGAGTTGTGCGGCATGGGCGCGGCGCGCTTCAGGGATGTCGGGCCCGTCGTCGAAGAGCTTCCTGTTGTCCGCAAGCGACACTGCGCTGCCGAACAGCACGGTGCTGACGGACTCCGCGCTCCGAATGCGGCGTTGCAGGAGGTATTGCTTGCCGAGATCGAGCGCCTGCTCGACGAGTCCGTCCGTGTCGATGCGCGCCTCGTCTGCGTCGTCCGCGATGAGATCGGCCACGACCTGATACGCCTCGAGGAAGGGCCGGAGCACAGCGGGGGAGAGGAACGGCCGGAAGTGATCGAGCACCGCATCGACATCCCCGGATTCGAGATGACTGCGCCAGTCGGGGTCGTGGTCGTCGAGCTCGGAGATGATCTGATCCGAGAATTCGTCGCTGGGCCGGAAGAAGAACTCGAACTTGAGGACGTTGCGGATTCGCAGGGCCTCGGCGAGGGTGGCCCGGGTCCGATCACCGTCGGCGTCGCGAGCGTGGAGGAGGGCCAGCTCTGTGATCGCCGCGTTCACGAAATGGTGGATGATCGTGTTCCGATAGAACGCGGCCGACAGATGTTGCTCGGGTCCGACCCGGTACACGGTGCTCGTCGCTCCCTCGAACCGGGAGACGATGCCGTGGGCGACGAGCGCACCGAGGGCGCCGTGGACCCGGTCCGGGTCGTCGAGCGCCAGCTTCTCCGTGACGGGCAAGCTGCGCCTTCGCACGAAGTCGGCGAACGGCTCGAGCACCTCCATCGTCTGCCCGGCGGTGAGGCTGAGGTCGCCTGCGGTCAGCAGCGCGAGGGTGACGAGGGAGATCGGGGTGATCGGCGTCGCGTCGTTGATGGCGACGGCGACCTCGAACGCCAGTTTGGGCACGGCAGCGCTGCGACCGTCGTCCTCCTCTGCGGTGTGGCCCCGCTCAGTGAGGAAGCCCGCCAGCGAGATCGGAGTACCGAATCGGACGTGGGCTGCGCCGTAGCGAAGCCGGAGTCCCCGGATCGACCGCACCATCCACGAGAAGCTCTCGGACGTCTTGGTGCCGCCCTTCTGTTCCTCGGCGTAGGAACCGACATCCTGGATCTGGTCGTAGGCGATCGACACCGGGATGAGCACGACGTCATCGGTAGAGCCCCTGCGGTAGGAGTCGAACACGTAGGCGAGCATCCCGAGGCGCGGTTCGCGCAGCTTGCCCGATCGGGAACGACCCCCCTCGATGTACCACTCGAGCGGAAAGCGCTTCTCCAGCAGGTAGTCGACGTACTGGCGGAGGACGAACTTGTAGGGCTCGTTGTCGCCAAAGCTGCGGCGGATGAAGAAGAGACCGCTGCGGCGCAGTACCGGTCCGACGGGGAAGAAGTTCATGTTGATGCCCCCGGCGGTGTGGTTGGGGGGCAGACCATTGCGGTGCAGGACGTACTGGAGCACCAGATGGTCGAAGTTCGACTTGTGCGAGGGGAGGAAGACGAGCGGATGATGCGTGCCCAACTCGTAGAGCCGCGCCAGGTCGTCGCGTGAGTAGCGAAGGTCGAGGTACGCCTTCGAGATGAGCCAGCTGAATCCGCCGGTGACGAGGTCGATGACGTACGGGCTGTGAGTGGCGGCGATCTCCTTCGTGTAGCGGCGGGTGCGAGCCGCCATCTGCTCGTAGGTCGCTCCCGACTCGCGCGCCAGCCTGGCGACTCCCTGAGCGAAGCTGCGTCGTGCCACGAGCGTCTCGCGCACGAACTTGGGCACCTTGTACTTGTTGCCGCGGAGCTTTCGCTCGGCGCGCTCGAGGGCGAGCCACGCCTGATGAGCGGTGTAGTCGGCGAATCCGAGGCCGCGGGCTCTGCCCTTCTCGTCCGGGGCTTCCCACCGATCGCGGACTTCGGATCTGCGGGCAGGCTCGCCCATGATGATCCGCACCCGGTCGGGTCGGGTGCGGTGGATCACCCGTTGCCGGATCGGGTCGGGGTCGCGGGGGTCGCCGAACACGAGGAGGTCCTTGAGCCCGACCCTGCGCTCGCCGTCACTCTCGGTCGACGGGAGCCAGAGCACTCGCAAGGGCACCAGCAGGGGGTCGTCCCCCTCGGCCAGAAACGCCTCGAGCCTGGGGTCGGGTCTGCGCCGTCTGCGCTTCCGCCGGGTCTGGGGGAGGGTCGCCTCCTGGACATCGCCCCGGGCTACCGAGGCAGGACAGTTGCGGCTGATCCATCCGTGCAACAGCTTGCGTTCTAGGGGCCCGGATTCCTCGACGAGGAACAGATAGGGGCCGGCGCCGACGGGCCAACCGGGCTCGTCGACGAGACCCATCGCTTCGTATACGCCATCGCCCATCGCTTGCGAGTGTAGGGAGAAGGCCGTGTCGCGGTGCGACCCGAGACACGCCCCGGGTCGCCGTTCCGCGGATCTTGTTGGTCACACCTGGACTCGTCGCGAGGCGATGCGGCGCAGGTGCGGACCAGTAGGAGGATCATACGACACGCGCAAGACGCGTGCAGTCGCTCAGGCCGCGGGTCGGGTGAGTCCTTTGGGGCCGAAGGACGCCACGGGTGGGGGGCGGTGCTCGGGAGGCTCGGTGGGTTCGAGATCGAGGAGTTCCGCGATTGAGAGACCGCGGCCGAGGTCGTGCCTGCACCGCTCCTCGCAGCGCCGGTACGGGTCCCGTACGAGCTGATTGTGCTGCATGACCATGGACTAGTCATCGGCACATCTGCCCCCGCGATGAAAGGAATTCCGCGAGACTCTCCTTGACGCAGAGGGTGGTAGTGGTCCACACTCAGAGTGGTAGTGGGGGCCCGGCGGAAGCGCCGGTTCCATGTGGGAGCCTGGGGGCGGTCGTCGGTGGTGTGGTGGCACCGATGGCCGCCTCCGTAGGTTTCCGGGTGCCGCTCAGCCCCAGCCGATCTCGTGGAGCCGGTCGTCGTCGATCCCGAGATGGTGCCCCAGCTCGTGCAACACGGTGCGCCTGATCTGATCCTCGAGCTCCGCAGCATTGCGGGCGTCGCCGAGGTGAGCCGCGCGGAAGATCGAGATGCGATCCGGCGCGGCGGCGAAGTAGTCGTTGCCCCGGTCGAGCTTCGTGACGCCCTCGTAGAGCCCGAGGAGGTTGCGTCCATGCTCGGCCTGTGCCGGCGACGGGTGG
>JBHHXA010000127.1:0-6925 GCA_046756805.1 Acidimicrobiia bacterium | reverse complement strand
GCGACCTTCGGGTTATGAGCCCGACGAGCTACCAGACTGCTCCACCCCGCGTCGCTATGTGGACGCCAGTGTACACCCGGGCCGAAACCGCGGAAACCCCATGTCGCTATCCGGAAGCGCCCTGCAGCAGTGCAACGGCCTCTTCGATAAGACCCTGCGCCTCCTCGACCTTCGTGGCGTAGGTCGCCAGGTCGCTCGCAGCAAGGGCGGCGTCGGCATCGTCGAACGCTTGTTGCGCACTCGCCAGCAACGCTGCCACTTCAGGGGACACCTCGATGCCACCACCGGGCTCATCCCCCGGTTCGCCGTCCTCGACAGGCGGCGTGGTGCCCCCGCCGGCTCCGAAGATCGCGGCCAGGGCCTCGTCGAGGGTGTTCTTCATCTCGATCTGACCGTCGAAGGAGACGACGACCCGCTTGAACTCGGGAATGCCGCTCGATCCGCCGCCTCCGGCGATCAGCGAACCGGCGTCGCTCGCGTCGGCGGCGATGTAGATCGGCTGCACGTAGAGCAACGACTCTTCGATGGGGATGACCTGCATGTTGCCCTGAATCACTCGCGAGCCACCCTGGCCGAGGAGCGTGAACTCGGCGGAGATGTCGGGGTTCTGGTTGATGAACTCGCCCACCTGCCCCGGTCCCTGCTGGGCGCGGTCCGCAGGCAACCGGTAGTCGATGAGCTGGCCGTACTGGTCCGGTCCCGACTTCGCGACCATGAACGACACCATGTTCGGTCTGTCCTGTGGGGTGAACGGTTGCATGATGAGAAACGCCAGATCCGACTCCCCCGGCAGCCGCATCAGCAAGTAGTACGGCAGCATCGGGCGGAACTCGGAGCCGTCGACGTTCTGGAACCGGGCCCGGGTCGGGATCGGCCTGTCCGACGTCGACGGGTCGCGGGCGATCTGCCATGGGTCGACGATCGAGAAGAACTGCGCCGGATCGGTGATGTGATACGTCGTATAGACGTCGGATTGGATGCGGAAGAGGTCCTGCGGGTAGCGCAGATGCTCCCTCAGCTCCTGCGGCATCTCCGTACCCGGCGTGAAGAGCCTGGGGAAGATGCGCTGCTGCGCCTGGAGCAGGGGATCGGTCGCGTCCTCGACGTAGAGGGTCATCGTCCCGTCATAGGCGTCGACGACGGCCTTCACCGGGTTGCGGATATAGTTGAAGTCGTTGGGAAGACCGGGTCTGCCGAGCCGGGCGTCCAGCCTCCCCGTGAACGGTGTCGAGGTGCTCACCGTGTTCTGCGAATACGGGTACCGGTCCGAGATCGTGTACAAGTCCACGACCCACTGCAGTTGCCCGTCGAGGATCACGAGGTAGGGGTCGGCGTCGGCGTGGAGGAAGGGCGCCACCTTCTCCAGCCTGCTCAGCACGTTGCGCTCGAGCAGGACACGGCTCGAGTCGTCGGGCCTGCCGGACAGCAGCGTGTCCACGTCGCCGAAACGAAGCGCAAACGCCGCTCTGCGGATGAAGCCACCGAGGCGAATGCCCCCCGAGCCCTCGTAGCTGTTGAACTCGACGGTGTCCCCGCTGGTGCCGATCGGGAAGTCGACTTCGGGCTGGGTGGTGGCCGCGATGACGTAGTCGGTCTGGGCACGATCGGAGAAGTAGATCCGCGGCTGATCGACGTTCAAGCCGCCCTCGGTGGTGACCGGTGGAATGTCACGAACCAGGAACGCAGGCTGGCCCACGTCGGTGACGGCGTTGGCGGGGCTCAGCACCGCACCGAAACCGTGGGTATAGACGAGGCGCTCGTTCACCCAGCCACCGACGGGAATGTTGGGCTCGTCGAGCTCGCGGGCAGACACCATGACCTGGGTCAACTCGCCGTCGATGGTGTATCTGTCGACGTCGACGTCCTCGATCCCGTAGAAGGTCCGGATCTCCTGCAACTCGCGGTACGTCGTGTTGAGCACCGACGGATCCCACAGTCGGATGTTGTCGATGGTGGGGCGGTTCGCCCCGAGATCGCCGACGTCGAGATCGGGGGATGCGTTGAAGGGACGCACATCGACCGTCGCCAGCCCGTAGGCGTCTCGGGTGAATTCGATGTTGTGGGCGACGAACTCGACTTCTTTGCCGATCTCGTCCGGCTGGACCTGGAACCGCTGGATGATCGCGGGGTAGATCCCGCCGACGGCGATGGAGGTGAAGAGCCAGAGCCCCAGGGCAACGGCCGGCAGCGTCCAACCGCGGAACCGGAGATTGACGAGCAGGATGATGGCCGCGACCACCGAGATGAGGATCAGCAGATTCAAAGCCGGCCGCTGGGCATTGACGTCGGTGAACGACGCGCCGAACACCTGGCCCCTCGTCGAGAAGAGCAGGTCCCAGCGATCGAGCGTGTACCCGAACGCCTTGAGGAGGGCGAGCACTGCAAACAGGATCGACAGGTGCACCTTGACCCCGGAACCGACCCGACGTTGCGCCTGTACCTGGATGCCCCCGTTGAGGTAGTGGAGCGCAGCAGTCACGAGAGCGATGACGAGGAAGAGCTGGAAGGTCCACCCGAACACGCTCCTGAGGAACGGCACCTGGAACACGTAGAAGCCGACGTCGTTGTTGTAGATCGGGTCGACGATCCCGAAGTCGCCGCCAAACCGGAATAGGAGGAAGTCCTCCCACCAGGTCGCGGCACCGAGACCGATCGTGAGCCCGAAGAAGCCCGCGATCAGGAGCTTGACCAGCCTGCGTCTCGGGATGACCCAGGATTGGAACCGTTCGAGGATCTCCTCGTCCGGGCTACCGGCGATTGCAGGGCGCGGTGGCGACAACCGATCGACGAGCGCGAGGTTGACGTAGAACAGCAAGAAGGCCACGGCAGCGGCAATGAGGACGAGCCACACGCGCGTGAAGATCAGCGTCCGCCACACACCGGTCTGGTCTACGGAGTCGAACCAGAGGAAGTCGATCCAGAAGCTGGCGATCGACCGCAGCGTCAGCAGCAGGATGACGATCCCGCCGAACGCCCACACGAGGTAACGCCGCGACCGGCGCATCGGAATGGTGGTTTCTCTATTGATCACGGGACCGGGAGTCTACGTCAAACCCCAGCTGGGGCATCCGGGGCCGCCGGGATGACCATTGCATCGCAGGCGACACCCGCCGGCGGGATCACCACGTCGCCCGATGGGGCCGATCCCGGCGCCCACGTCACACCGGTGGAGGCAGCGCAGGATCCACATGGCCGGCCCGGCGCCACCGCCATCACGGCCCCGACCCCCAGCGTCGCATACCCGGCGACAAGGCCCTCCTGGAAGGCGCTGCGTGCGGTGTGTCGGAGACGCCGCTCAGCCTCGTCTGTTCGCCAGGATCGGAAGACCTTCGACACGGCCGCGGACAGCTTCCTGGCTCCTCCGCTCCCTGCGGATGCCCTTTCGAACGCGGCCGCCACGGAGGCTGCGAGCGCCTCAGCGAGCTCCGTCGGCTTCCCCACAGAGGCCGTGCCCCTCGGTTGTGGTGTCTCGCTCGTACCCGTCAGTTCGGCTGCCGCGGCATGGCCCGACACGAACGCTTCGCGAACGAGCCTGCCGACCTCGTCGCCCATCGCGGCACCGAACATCGAGGTCTCGGGCGCCCAATCCGTCTTCGACACCCGCAACTCCTCCAACACCCGGTTCTGCAACTCGATGATGTCGCGCTTCACCGACCGAAGACCGCGATTCGTGATGGGCAACAGATGCCGATCGCGAGCTTCGAACGGATCGACCGCAGCGGCGGGAACTGCCGTTGTGGAAGGGGCAGGCTCCGGCGCCTCGGTCTGGTTGGCTGTGGCGACGTCCTCCGACTCATCGGCGGCGGGCTCTGGAGCACGCGGCTCAGGTGCCACCTCGGGCCCCGCCGAGCGCAGCGACGCAAAGAGATCGCCGATACCCTCGGGCGCCCCGGCAACCGGCTCGGGTACGGCCGGTACTTCCGGTACTTCCTCGGCTTGCTCCCCGGGAGGTTCCGACGCATCCGCAGCCTGATCCTGGACGGGTTCGGCCTCTGGTTCGGCGGGTCCCGGCTCGCCGGCTGCCTCCTCCTCCTCGGGTGGCGCCTCCTGCGATGCGACCTCTGCCACCGGCGGCTCAGCCTCCTCGACCTCGGGCTCTGACGGGTCGCTCCCGGGAGCAGGCTCGGCGGATCGGGCTCTCAATTCCTCGACCTCGGCAACCAGGGCGTCCGCATCGACCGGCTCGTCGATGCGCACCCTGCTCGCGGGCACCACCCGCACCGAAGGATCCCCGTCAGCCCATGAGCTCTCGGCTCCGGGTTCGATGACCCGAATCGTGCTGTCGGAGCTCGTCGCGACGGCGTGCAGTGCCTCGCGCCGCGAGTCGATCTCGCTCTCGAGCTGGCCGATCGAATGCCGGGCCGACTCCAGCTCGCCCATGAGCTCGGCCCGCCGCTGCTCCAGCGCCCTCGCCCTCTCCTGTGCGGCCTCGGCCGATTGCCGGGCGCGGACCAGAATCGTCTCCGACTCCGCTCTGGCCGCCATGTGCAGCCGTTCCGCCTCGCTTCGGGCCTCGCGGAGCAGCTCCTCGGCGTCGCGCCGCGCGTCACCAGTCTGCCGCAGGGCCTCGCGCTCGGACTCAGCTCGTATGAACAGGGCGTCCTTCTGGGCGTCCGCCAGGAGTCGGGAGCTTGCCTCCTCGGCCTGTGAGAGCATCTCGCTCGCGGTGTCCCAGGCATCGCCTCTCGCCTTCTGCGCATCGCGGGTTGCGCCCTCGCGCACGGCGGTGGCCTCGGCGTCTGCCTCGGCCCGCCACCTCGCGGCATCATCGGCAGCCCTGCTCCGCATGAGCGCGGCCGCCTCCCTGGCCTCGGACAGGACACGGCCGACGTCCCCCGCGACGGATTCGAGCTCCCCCTTGAGATCGGGAAGCTCGGAGAGACCGAGCTGATCGAGAGTGTCGCCGACCGCGGCCACACGGATCTCGAGATCCTCCACCAGCGTGGCGATCTCGCTCTTGAACGCATCGACCTCACCCCGGTCGTAGCCGCGGCGGGACGCCGCAAACGAGCGGTCGCGAATCTCCGCGGGAGTGAGGCGCTCGGCCATATCGGAAACGATACCGTGACCGACACCCGTCCCGGGGTTTCGCGACCCTGCGGACCCGGTCAGATGGTGTCGAGGAAGGCCAGCGCGTCGTCGATGGTTGCGATGCTGACCACCTGGATGTCGTCGCCTGCGGCATCGCTCGCATCGTCGAAGTTGGCTTGAGGCACGAGCACGAACTCGGCACCCGCATCGATCGCGCCGAACACCTTCTGCCGCACGCCGCCGATGGCCCCGACGGACCCGTCCCGATCGATGGTGCCCGTCCCCGCGATGATGTGGCCCCTCGTCAGGTCGTCGTCCGTGAGCTGGTTCATGATCTCGAGGGTGAACATCATGCCTGCCGAGGGTCCGCCGATGTTCTGCGAATCGATCACGATGTCAACCGGCAGCACCGTCTCGACGTTGAAGTTGTCCAGAAGCACACCGACCATCCCGCGGTCCTCGTCCATGACCTCGTTGCCGTCTGCATCCTCACCGATGAACACTCCGAGCGTGACCTCGATCTGAAGGTCCTCGAACTCGGTCGCGGACTCGTCCGTCGGTCTCCGTACGTCCAGCACGACCATGTCACCTGGAGCGGAGCCACCGATGAGCCCCGCGGCGTCGTCCGAGAACTCGACCGGGCTGCCGTTGACCCCCACGATGACGTCGTTCGCCTCCAGCAACCCGTCCGCGGCCGATCCCTCTACGACCGAGATGATGAGAGAGCCGTTGCCCTTGAACGTCACTTCGAATCCGAGCCGGGTGAGCGCCACCACGATCGCCGTCTGCTTCGACACGTCCATCTGAGCCAGGTTCTGCCGGCGCAGGTCCTCCTGCGACACACCACGGGGCCGGATGTTCTCCCTCGGCGTGAGATCGACCTCGCTGTCGAACCAGCCCCACAGCGCCTCGAGGGCGTTTACCTCCTTCAGGGAGACCGTGAGGAAGAACAACTCCCCGGAGTCCTCGCCGTCGCGATCCTCGACCTCCACGAAGTCGCCGACATCGTTCACCGGACCGGGAGACAGCGCGAAATACGGCACGTTGATCGGCCACGCGATCACGATGGCTATCGCAACGGTGAGCAGCACTCCGCCCACGAGGAACGGCCACCGCGGTAGCTTGCGCGTGGGACGCAGCGACGGCGGTACGTCGCGCCACCTGCCGTCCCCGTCATCCGCGGGAGCCTCGTCTGGGGGCACCACGTCGATGCCGGGTGTGTCCATGACGACCACGATGATACTTGTGCGCCGCGCGCAGCCCGGCGACGTCGCCAGGTGCACCACCACCATCGGGCCCGATAGAATCCGGCTCGCTTGCCGGCCAGGAAGGGACGACATCCGTGCAGACCACGCTTCCGTCGAGAGTGATCACCGGGGCCGTACTCCCCAGGACGACCGTGATCACCGCTGCCTCCATCGTCGGGTTCGCCCTGCTGACGGCAGCCGCCGCACAGGTGCGGATCCAACTGCCGTTCACTCCGGTCCCTATCACCGGCCAGACCTTCGCCGTCTTGCTCTCGGGAGCCGCGCTGGGGGCGGTGGCGGGAGGCGCGAGCCAGCTTCTCTATCTCGGGCTGGGAGCTGTCGGGCTGCCCTTCTACGCCGGCGGTGAGGCGGGTTGGGACGTGGTGTCGGGAGCAACGGGTGGCTACCTGCTCGGGTTCGTCGCTGCCGCAATCGTGGTGGGAATGCTCGCCGAGAGGAGACAGGACCGCACCGTGTGGTCGGCAATGCCGGCGTTTCTCCTGGGCAGCGTCGTGATTTACTTCATCGGCGTCCCCTGGCTCTATGCCAGCGTCGATGCGATCACAACCGGTGAGCAGGCCGTCGCGACCGGGTTCACACCGTTCATCATCGGTGACCTCATCAAGATCGGGCTCGCGGGTCTCCTC
>JBHHXA010000126.1:0-6940 GCA_046756805.1 Acidimicrobiia bacterium | reverse complement strand
CCGGAGCAGGTGGAGAAGTCGATAACCGAGCGGACGAAGGCGCTCTATGCGGAGACGATCGGCAACCCGGGCGGCGACATCCTCGACATCGCACGCTTCGCCGACATCGCCCACGCGCACGGCATCCCCCTCATCGTCGACAGCACGTTCGCCACGCCGTATCTGTGCCGGCCGATCGAGCACGGAGCGGACATCGTCGTGCATTCGGCAACGAAGTTCATCGGGGGACACGGGGCGGTGATCGCGGGCGTCATCGTCGAGGCGGGGACGTTCCCCTACGACAACGGCAACTTCCCGATGCTCGTCGAGCCGTCCCCCGCCTATCACGACCTCCAGTTCTGGGAGAACTTCCGCGAGTACGCCTATCTGACCCGGGCCAGGGTGGAGCTGCTGCGGGATGTCGGGGCGTCGCTGTCGCCGTTCAACGCCTTCCTGTTGCTCGTCGGTCTCGAGACGCTGCCGCTGCGAATGGCGCGCCATGTCGAGAACGCTCGAAAGGTGGCAGCGTTCCTGCGCGACCACCCGGCGGTTGCCTGGGTGAAGTACCCGATCTTCGACGACAACGAATGGACTGAGCTGGCACGGCGGTACACGCCGGAGGGGCCGGGGGCGATCTTCACGTTCGGGCTCGTCGGGGGGTTCGAGACAGGCGTTT
Organism: Acidimicrobiia bacterium; assembly: GCA_046756805.1. Classification (GTDB taxonomy): domain Bacteria; phylum Actinomycetota; class Acidimicrobiia; order Spongiisociales; family UBA5794; genus CAMYMC01. The sequence continues at coordinate 6,285 of JBHHXA010000126.1, read as the reverse complement.
CGTTCATCGAGGGTGTGGAGCTGGCATCGCATCTCGCCAACGTGGGCGACGCCAAGACGCTCGTCATCCACCCGGCCTCGACCACCCACCAGCAGGTGCCCGTGGCCGAGCGAGCGGAGATGGGCGCCGGAGACGACGTGATCCGGATCAGCGTCGGGATCGAGGACGTCGAGGACATCATCTGGGACCTGGGCCGGGCACTGGAGGCGACATGACGACGGCGGCGATCCCGGAGGCGAGCGCTCGAGAGCGGCTCCGGATCATCCGCAGCTCATCCTCGGTGGCGCTGGTCGGAGTCTCGGCGAACCCGATCCGCTCCTCGAACTTCGTGGCCAGCTACCTCGTGCGGACGTCGTTGCGGGCGTATCCCGTGAACCCGGCGTACGAGGAGGTGCTCGGCCAGAAGTGCTATCCGACGCTCGCGGACCTCCCCGAGGTGCCGGACATCGTCGACGTGTTCCGCCGCGAGGAGGCGATCCCCGGCGTCGTCGATGAGGCGATCGCCGTCGGTGCCAAGGTGGTGTGGTTCCAGCTCGGGTTGCGTCACGACGAGGCCGCACGGACGGCGATGGAGGCGGGGCTCGAGGTCGTCCAGGACCGCTGTCTCAAGATCGAGCACGCTCGGTTCTCGGGGAAGCTGCACCTCGGGGGGTTCGACACCGGCGTCATCTCGTCGAGGCGGAGGCTTCCGCTGTAGGTTTCGGGCGATGAGGTATCGGGCCATCGTCGTCGTGGTGTGCCTGGCCCTCGGTGCCTGCTCGTCGGATGCCGCTTCGTCCGACGAGCCGCTGACGGCCGACGATCACGCAACCCTGCGGGCCGACGCATTCGCCATGGCGTGTCTGGATGCCCTGTGCCCCGGTTTCCCGATCCTCGCCAGCTCACGGCATCCGGATGCGGTGCGGTCGCGATTGCCGAGCGGTTCGGCGATGAGGTCGAGTATGTCGAAGACGAGCGGACCGCAGATCGAGGCACCTTCGCCGAAGGGGCGACGTATCTGAACCCGGGCACCGTGTATGGGATGGCGGGGGGCGTGGTCGTCGATGTGTGGGTCATGCGTGGCCCGCTCAACGGGCTGCGCCGTACCTATCTCTTCACCCGATCCGGGTCCGGGTGGGCGGAAGTGTCACCGCGAGAGGCCGGTGTCACCGTGACGACGGCGGTGTGATGACGAATGTCGGTGCCGTGACGATGGCCGATCTGCTCCGGCTCTGTCAGGATCTGTCGCCGGCCGACTGGCTCGTGGAACGGCTCCACGACTTCGCCGTGGATGTGGGATCCGTCGTACCGGAGGGGTACGAGGCGTTCTTGCGGCTGTTTCATCCGGCGGGCAAGCGCACCGGGGACACCGAGGTGCCGGTGCGGTGGGCGGAGGTCGCGGCAGCGACGGGGACGACGATGCATCGGGAGGCGTAATGGCCCCATCTATCGGGCGTCTGGCCGATGCAGGGTGACTCGAAACCGGGAGTGTGGGATCACGAGCCGGGTGAGGGGACCCTACCCCGGGACTCCGCCGAGCCTCTGGTGCGAGTGCTGGAGCGGCATACGACGACGCCGGAGGCGGCGTGGTTCTGTGTGTGGGAGGGCTTTATGGGCTGAAGATCATGCCCGACAGGATGGGAAGGCTCTACCTCCGCACCCCTCGCCCTATGCGTCGGCCCAAGCCTCCACCCGCGCCTCCACCGGCACCCGGAGTGGAGCTGCCGGCGCGCGCCTACTTCCTCTTCGGCGGTCCTGTGGCAGCCATCACCGAATCCGTGACTCGCCGACCGTTCTTCCAGAGGGCGAACATCTGGTGGCCCCAGGACCGCGCCTGGTGCGTCGCCACCGAGATCGTCTTCATGTCCACGAATGTCGGAGGCACCGAGGCCTGCATCGAGGCGCTCATGGCGTCGCCGGAGCTGGAGACGGCGCCGGTCGGCATCGGCGACGGGGTCACGTACGAGAGCGATCGCATCAACCCGGAGCCGCCGGGGAGCCCCTACCGCATCTCGTGAGGCGACTTCGCGACGGCGCCGTGGCGACCGCCGAGGCGGCCGAAACGTGTCACACCCGGGTGAGACGATGTGTGCGGTGGCGGGTGAGAGAAGAGGGGGTTGGCTATGAGCTCCTTGCGCTCTGCGCTCGATGAGCTGGAAAACGAAGAACTGACCGAGATCGCGGACGAGCATCTCCAGGACGACGCCTCGAGATCTACGCCGCAGCCGAACTGCTGCGGGCGGAATGCCTGCGACGGGTGCGGGCGCTGGATCGAAGACGGCCGCACGAGCAGGAGGGATTCCTGTCTACGGCGAGCTGGCTCCGGGCGCGGGCCCGGTTGGCGCACTCGACGGCTCGCGAGCACGTGCGGGTCGCCCGGGTGCTGGAGACGATGCCCGTCGCAGCACAAGCGTTTCGTGGCAGTGACATCACCTACTCACACGTGAGGGTGCTGGCATCGGCCGCGGAAGCCGCACCCGAGGTCTACGCCGCTCACGAGACGACCCTGGTCGACGCCGCTTCATCGCTTGGCATCAGAGACTTCCGCAAAGCGGTCGATTACTGGCGGCAGAACGTGGACGCAGACGGGTTCGCCGATGCCGCCGAGGCGCTGCACAACCAGCGCAGGCTCCACGTGTCATCGACGCACGAGGGCATGGTCCGTCTCGACGGCTGGCTCGATCCCGAAGGAGGCTCCGTGGTCATGACGGCGCTGCGCTCGATGACCGAGCCCGCTGCACGTGCAGCGGGCTCGGAAGGTACGGCGGGTCACAGTGACGGCAGGACCCCCGCTCAGCGGCGGGCCGATGCGCTCGTGGAGGTGTGTCGCCAATCGATGGACAGTGGGCTGGCTGAGTCCTCCGCCGGCGAACGCCCCCACCTCACGGTGACGGTGAGCCTCGATGCGCTCGAGCGTCGAGCCGGGACGCCATGCGAGCTGGACGACGGTGCGGTCATCACTCCGGAGGCGGCGTTGCGTCTCGCCTGCGATGCGGGCGTGACTCGTATCATCACCCGTGGCGCATCGGAGCCGCTCGACGTGGGTCGCCGCACCCGAACCGTGCCGTCCGCAATTCGAAGAGCGGTCGTGTTGAGGGACGGCGGATGTCGCTTCCCCGAGTGCGACCGGCCACAGCGCTGGTGCGATGCACATCACATCGAGCACTGGATCGACGGTGGAGCGACCAGCGTCGACAATCTCGTGCTCGTTTGCCGGCCCCACCACCGTTTCGTCCACGACCGAGGTTGGCGCATCACCCACGACGCACGTGGCAGCCCGACGTTCGAGCCGCCCTGACGCCGCGGCCCGCAGCACCGCAGCACCGCAGCACCGCAGCACCGCAGCACCGCAGCACCGGTATCGTCCGGAGCGAGACGGCGCGGGAGCTGCGCCGCACAACGAGAGGGGCGCACCGATGGGCAAAGAAGTCTCCTGGCTACTCGAATTGTCGATCAAGCCCGGCGAGCTCGACACGGGCAAAGCGCTGATGGCCGAGATGGTCGACGCCACCCGTGCCAACGAGCCGGGCACACTCGCCTACGAGTGGTCGATGGACGACGCCGGGACGACGTGTCACATCTACGAGCGATACGCAGACTCCGCGGCGACGATGGCCCACATGGGATCCTTTGGGTCGAAGTTCGCCGATCGCTTCATGGCGGTGTTCGCACCAACCGGGATGACGGTGTATGGGGAGCCGGACGACGAAGTTCGCAAGGCGCTGAGCGCGATGGGGGCCGTGTTCATGCCCCCCGTCGGCGGTTTCACGCGCTGACGGTGCGCAGGGCTCAGCCCGTGTGAGCCGACAGTTGGTCTCGGCAGCAGTCGGCGAGGCTGGGAACCATGTCGTCGAGCGCAGTGCCGACGGCGGCCGACACTCCGAAACCGACGACGACTGCGCTGAAGCCCCGCCGCCCACCGAGGAGCTTGCTCGCCACGATCGCCAGCACGACGTTGGCGAACGGTGCGGCGACTACGAGCTCCTGAGGTTCCTCATCGGACTGCTGGTGCAGCAACTGGTGCGCAACATGACCCGCGGTAGCTCCGAGGACGGCGGGCCCGATGGTTGACAAGATGCGTCTCACGTCGGCGATCCTAAACGGATTCCTGTGCCACTCGAGAGTCACGGCGTTTGCCCGCCCGCACCGCTACGTTTGAGCCCATGGAAGACGACCACAACGCTCAGGACGAGGCGCCAGTGACGGAGACTGCGCTCGCCGAGGCCCCGCAACACGGGAAGGAGCCGGCCCGACAGCCCGGCGAGCTGATCACGGAGCCGGCCAAGCTGATGCGCATCGCCGCGATGGCCCGTGCCATGCTCACCGAGGCCCAGGCCGCCCCCTCTGACGAGGCGGGCCGGGAGCGACTCCGCGACATCTACGACGCCACCATCAACGAGCTGTGCAGCGTCCTCTCAGACGACCTGCGTGAAGAGCTGTCACACATGTTCATCCCGCTGGAGGAGGAGACGCCATCCGCGGCCGAGCTCCGCATTGCTCAAGCACAGCTCGTGGGCTGGCTCGAAGGCCTCTTCAACGGCATCCAGGCTGCGGTGATGAGCCAACAACTCGCAGCTCAAGCCCAGCTCCAGCACATGGGCAGCGGTCCCTCGGGGGAACGGGGCCCCGGCCAGTACCTCTGAGCAGACTCAAGCGGAGTCGAGTTCCGCCAGTTCGGCGAGAAGGGCCCGATGGGGGGTCCAACCGGGTCTGGTGCGAGGCGCCCATGCCTTCGCCCGTTTCCGCTTGGGGCACTCGAAGAACCAGGGATCCGGCCGCCGGCCGTTCACGACCTGACGGCTCGCACCCGCCGAGGTGTGGGATGTGACCCGAATCGTCGCGGCGATAGAGAGAGGTGACCCTGCGGGCGAGGTCGGTCGCCACTTCGTCGAGCGTCGCCTCATCGCCCGAACCGGTGGGGTACCCGAAGGTGAAACCCGGACCGCAGCCGGTCGCATACTCGCCGAGACCTCGATGAGCAGGTAGTTGAGCGGCACCCGGACCGGCCCACTCCAGTTCGCGTGACGCCGAGGGCATGGCTTCCATGATGCCAGGCCGGTGTGGCGTACCGCGCACCGGCTCAAGAATCCGGGCGCCTCCTGCCGATGACCCTGAAATGGCGCTCGGTCCCACATTCGACGACGTCCTCAGCGCGGCCGGCGAAGGCGCGGAATGGGCGTGGCGGGTCATCTATGAGGACCTCGCTCCCTCCCTGCGCGGCTATCTGAGAGCGAGGACGGGCGAGGCCGCCGACGACGTACTCGGGGACGTGTTCCTCGATCTCGCACGCCGGCTGCCGCACTTCGAAGGTGACGAGCAGGGCTTTCGCGCCTGGGTGTTCACCGTCGCCCATCATCGCGTGGTCGACGAGTGGCGGCGATCTGGCAGACGCAAGGCGGTCGCCACCGAGCCCGGCCGCCTCGTGGGGTTGGCGGGATCCGGGGGTGACGTCGAGGAGCAGGCCATCGGTGCGCTCTCGATCGACGCGATCACCTCACTCATCGAGCACCTCACCGAAGATCAGCAGGCCGTGGTGCTGCTTCGCATCGTCGGCGACCTGAGCCTGGAGCAGGTCGCAACGATCATGAAGAAGCGAGTCGGCTCCGTCAAAGCATTGCAGCACAGGGCATTCGCCAACCTCCGAAAAAACCTCCCCGAGGCCGTATCCCCATGAGCGATCACGACGGTATCCCTGACGACATGAACGAGCGGAATCTCACAGACGGCGACATCGAGCGTCTCATCAAGGGTGAGGACATCAGTCACCCCGATGGGCAGATGCTCGCCGATCTGATCGCAGATCTACGCACCACCGGTGTCAGCCCCGCCCCGGACGAGATCGCCTCGCGGCACATCGCTGCCGCGGCGATCGCAGCTGCCGATGCGACGCCCGCACCGGGGAGCACCCCCCCTGCACGAGCCCCGCTACTCCACAGGATGAGGAGAAGAACCGTGCTCAGTTCCCTGCTTTCGACCGTCGTGGCCAAGGTCTTCGCCGGATCGGTTGCCCTCGCAACCGTGACCGGCGGGCTCGCCGCCAGCGGCACCCTGCCCGATGTGGTCCAGGACCCCATCGCCGGCGTCTACAACACCGTCGGGTTCGACTTCCCCACGTCGGACGACGCACCCGAGGTCGAGCTCGAGGACGAGATCCCCGAAGACGAGGCCGTCGAGAATGAGGCCCCGGAGAACGAGACTCCCGAGGACGAGGCCGTCGAGACCGAGCACGGCATCGAGAACGAAGACGAGGGCGTCGAGACCGAGCACGGCATCGAGAACGAAGACGAGGGCGTCGAGACCGAGCAC
>JBHHXA010000125.1:0-6973 GCA_046756805.1 Acidimicrobiia bacterium | reverse complement strand
CCGTGCGCGGGTCGGTTGACACGACTCCAGACCAGTCGATATAGTTATCTGTACTCAATAGAGTGTCATGGGTTTATCTCATCTGGTGGCCGCACGCCCGGGAGAGGGAGACCGTCATGCAACAGGACACCACGACACGGCGGCTGGCAACGGGTGGAGCTCTGGCGCCGATCTTCTTCGTGACGCTCGTCATCGTCGCCGGGCTTGCGTACACCGGATACAGCCACATCGGGCAAAAGATCAGCGAACTCGGAGGTCGTGAGGCCGAGCACCCGATCCTCCAGAACGCCACCTTCGTGATCACGGGGCTGCTCGTCGTCGGCCTGGCGTGGGCGCTCGCCAGGGTCGGAGGCCGATGGAGCGCCGGCCCCCTGCTCGTCGCATACTTCGGGGTCTCGGGCACCATCGTCCAGGGGTTCCTGCCGTGCGACCCGGGGTGCAAGCCGGAGACGGCCATCGGCGTGCTGCACATCGTGACCGGGCTCAGCGGGTTCATCGCGGCGACCATCGCCATGTTCGTCCTGGCGCGGGTGTGGCGTGAAACCCCCTCATGGTCGTCGCACGCCGGATTCAGCAGGGCCTCGGGCATTGCGGCGGCGGCAGGCCTCGTCGGGTTCGCGATCACCCAGGCTGCCGAGATCGAGCCGATCGACGGACTCGTCCAGAGGCTCATGGTCGCCGTGCTGCTGCTGTGGATCGGCGTGACCGGGTACCGCGTGCGCGACTCCCTCGACGCCGAACCCGCACCGAGCGCCGAAGAGACCGCCGTGGTCCGCTGAGCGGACGAACGTCGAGAGGCGCACTCCGGCTCTCCTAGGATCGCACGGCGATGCCGGGCACCATCCACCAGATCAACGTGTCGAACGGCGGTGTTCCCAAACTGCCCGTCGATGAAGCCGACGTCATCGTCGGCGGCGTCGTCGGAGATCACCAAAACGATGCCATCCATCACGGCGGACCCGACCAGGATCTTTGCCTCTACTCACTCGAGATCATCGAGGCGCTCCAAGCCGAAGGCCACCCCATCGAACCCGGTTTCGCAGGCGAGAACCTCACACTCGCGGGTATTACGTGGGACGACCTGGCGAGCGGCGTCCGGATCCAGTTCGGCGAGACGGCGGTCGCGGAAGTCACGTCGCCGGCAATCCCCTGCTCGAAGAACGCTGCATGGTTCGCCGATCGCGATTTCCGCAGGATCCATCACGATCTCCATCCGGACGCGACCCGCTGGTACGCACGGGTGATCACGCCCGGCCGGGTACGCCGCGGAGACACCGTCTCCGTGCTGGGCCCGGAGCGTTAGAGCGCCGCGCCCTGCGGGACCCGGCGCTCCAACACTCGCTCCGAATCAGGCCGGTGCGGGGGCCGGAGCAGGGTCGAGGCCGGTCCCACCGAACTCGACGTCGAGGCCGGGCACTTCGTCGATCTGCTCTGTCCGCATGCGGCGCGGGATCAACGTCAGCGCGATGACGGCGGCGAAAGCGAGAAAGGCTGCGCTCGCGTAGAAGCCGGTCGTCATCGCGTCGACGAACGCCTGGTTGGCGCTGGTGACGAGCGCTGCGCCCGCGTCTGCGGGAAGGCTGCGAGCAACGATGCCCGCGACACCGATCGACTCACCCGCCGTCTCCACGATCTCGACCGGCAGCACCCCATCGACCGCGGTCGCGAGATTCGACTGGTAGAGAGAGTTGACCACGCTGCCGATGGTGGCGATGCCGAGCGCCGCCCCCAGCTCCCTGCTGACGTCGTTGACCGCTGAGCCGATGCCGGCATCGTTGACGGGGACGGCCGCCATCACCGTGTCGGTCAGCGGTGCAAGACCGAGACCGCCACCGAGCCCGAACAGCACGAGCGCCATCTCGATGCTCAGCGTGGAGCTCGACACGCTGACCTGCGTCAGCAGCAGCAGACCCGTCGTCATCGCGATCGCGGAGCCGAGGACGAGGACTCGAGGGCCGACCTTGCGTACGAGCGTGCCGGATATCGGTGCCGCCACCATCATCGCCGCGGCCGTCGGGATGATGAGGAGACCCGCCTCGAACGCACTCCTGCCCTGCACGAGCTGGAAGAACTGCGTCAGGAAGAAGAACGAGACCAGCATCCCGAACATGATGAGCCCGATGACGATGACCGAGCCCGTGAAGTCACGCTGCCGGAAGAAGCCGAGCGGCAGCATCGGCTCGTCCGTTCTCAGCTCGACGATGACGAAGGCACCGAGCAAGGCAATCGCCAGCGCAAACGAACCGAGCGTCGCTCCGGACGTCCAGCCGATCTCGCCGGCGCGGATGAGGCCGAACACGAGCGCCCCGAGACCGGCCGAGCCGAGGATGGACCCCGGCACGTCGATCTTCCTTCTGCGAGCGTCACGGGACTCTGGCACGATCGCCATGCCCACGAGTGCGAGCGCGATGATCGGGAGGTGCATCCAGAACACCGAAGACCAGCCGAGCTCGTCGACGAGATAGCCGCCCAGGGCGGGACCGATTCCGATTCCGAGCGCGCCTACTCCGGACCAGATCCCGATGGCCCTGCTCCGCTCCCCCCGGTCGAAGGTCGCGGTGATGATCGACAGGGTGGCAGGCAGCACGAGCGCCGCCCCCAGGCCCTGAACACCGCGCATCACGATCAGTTGGTTGATCGTTCCGGAGAGCGCGGCGCCGATCGCCCCTGCGGCAAACACCACGAGACCGATGCTCATGAACCGTCTCCGCCCGAACCGGTCTCCAAACGACCCGCCGAGCATGAGCAACCCTGCGAGCACGAGGGTGTAGCCGTCGATCACCCATTGCAACTCCGAGATGGAGCCCTCCAGGTCCGTCGAGATCGCAGGCAGTGCGGTGTTCACGACCGTGTTGTCGATGAACACCATCAGCGTGCTCAGTGACACCACGGCGAGTATCCACCACTTGCGTCGGGAGACGATCCCGATACCGGACGTCGTCTTGGTGGAAGTCATGTCCTCTCCTCCTCCTCGGAATCGCTCGTCCTGCTGCGCGGCCGGCAGCCGGGACGGGGCGAACGCTCTTTGAACTGATATTGGAGAGTAACTTAGACTTGAATCTAAAGTATGTCAAGACTAGAGTTCTGGAAGGAGGCGTGGTCGTGTCGAACGCCCTGAGGACATCGTGAAGAAGCCGCCCGAAGATCTAGCCCAGAAGCTGCTCGAGGCCACGTCGGAACTCGTCGGAACCGGGTTCGACGTGAGCATCGACGATCTCGCCCAGGCGTCCGGGATCCCGAGAGCGACGCTGTACTACTACTTCTCCGGCAAAGACGATCTGCTGACGTTCTTCATCAACGACAAGTTGGAGCGGATCAGCACCGCGATCGCCAAAGCGTCCGCAACGGAGGGAACGGTCGTGGACCGGCTCCGTGCCGTGATCAAGTCGGTGGTGGCGGCCATGTCCGAGTACCCGGGTCTGTGCACCGAACTCCCCCAGGCGGTGAGCCAATCTGGACGATTCGACGAGGTCGCGACCACCGCGGAGCGGGTCGTCACGGCGCCGCTGCGAGACCTGCTGATCGAAGGCAGGGCGACCGGCGAGCTCGTCGTGCCGGACCTCATGACCGCCACCGGCGCCCTCGCCGGAGCCATCATGCACGCCTGCATGATGCGGACCATGCTCGACGGGTCCATCGAGCCCGAAGCGCTGGGAGAGGAACTCGCCTCGATGCTCGTCGACGGATTCGGAGCGCGCTGAGGCTCGCCGCCCCCTCAGTGGAGCCGGACTTCGCGCGCGAGCAGATCGTCGTACGTCTCGCGCCGCACTACCAGCCGCGCTTCACCGCCGGCGGCGAACACGACGGCGGGTCGCAAGACCATGTTGTAGTTGGATCCCATGGAGTGTCCGTAGGCTCCGGTCACCGGAGTACAGAGGACATCGCCGACGCTCAGATCGGCAGGGACGTCCGCATCGCGGACGATCACATCCCCCGACTCGCAGTGCTTGCCCACGATCGTCACCAGGGAATCCCGCACCGCACCGGTCGCTCGAGGCAGAAACGCTTCGTACCCGCTCCCGTACAACACGGGCCGGGGGTTGTCGCTCATCCCGCCGTCGACGGCGACGTAGGTGCGGATGTTCGCGATCTCCTTGATCGTGCCCACGGTGTACAGGGTGACCGCACCGCTCGCAACGATCGCCCGGCCCGGTTCGCCGGTGATCCTGCTCTCGATGCCGGCCGCGGCGCATGCGGCATGCACGGCCTCCGCCCACATCGTTATCGACGGTGCAGACTCCCCCGTCACGTATGCCACCCCGAGTCCCCCGCCGACGGAGAGCTCGGCAACCTCGAGAGGCACCGCAAAACGGGCGATGACCTCGACGGCTCGTTCGAACGACTCGACGCTGAACACCTGGCTCCCGATGTGGGCGTGGAGGCCCACCAGCTCCATTGCTGCTGAGTCCTGCACCCTGGCCACGGCGTTCGATGCCGATCCCGTCGCCAAACCGAAGCCGAACTTGGAGTCCGCCACCCCGGTCTGGAGGTACTCGTGGGTGTGTGCTTCGATCCCGGGTGTGATGCGGATCAGCACGCGAGGCGGTTCCAGACCGGAAGCAACGAGCGCCTCGATCCGGTCGATCTCGTCCTCCGAGTCGATCACGAGCCTTCCCACGCCTGCCTCGAGACCGGCTCTGAGCTCGACGGGGGACTTGTTGTTGCCGTGAAGCACGAGCCGATCCGCGGGAACACCTGCCGAGAGTGCGACGTGCAACTCGCCACCCGTCGCCACGTCGAGCCACATGCCCTCCTCATGAGCGAGCTGCGCCATCGCCATGCAGAGGAAGGCCTTCGTTGCGTACGCAACCCCGTCGGGAAACGCCGTCACCGCCTCGCGGCAGCGGCTCCGCACGTGGTCCTCGTCGTAGACGAACAGCGGAGTGCCGTGCTCCGCCGCGAGGTCGAGAACGTCACAGCCGCCGATCGACAGCCGCCCACCGGAGTCGACGTCCGCAGTGTCAGGCAGCAACGAGCGGGGGATCGGGCCCGTCACCGCCGCTACCCGCTGGGTGATGTGGTCGCGTGGTTCACCTCAGCCCCGACAAGCCACGGCGGCGCCTCAACCCTCACATCCGCTCCGGGATCTCGATCCCGAGCACCTCGAGGAGCAGGCCCACGATGCGCCGGGTCGTACCGACGAGCCCGAGCCAGGAAGCCTGCCGGGCTGCATCCTCCTCGGACAGGATGTGACAAGCCTCGTAGAAGCGGTTGAACGTCGAGACCAGCTCGTACGCGAACTCCGCGATGTGGTTCGGGGCACGAAACGCGACGGCCCGTCCCACGACCTCCGGAAGACGCAAGATCGCAAGGATGAGATCCCTCTCCGGATCGCGGGTAGGTGGCACGATCTCGCCCTCGACGAGACCCCGGGCTGCGGCTTCACGGAAGATCGATTGCATCCGCACCGCCCCGTACAACAGGTAGGGGCCGGTCTTCCCGTCGAACGATGTGAACCGGTCGAGGTCGAACACGTAATCGGAAGCGCGGTGGTTCCGCAGGTCCCCGTACTTGAGTGCAGCCAGGCCGACGAGACGCGCGATCTCCGCTCGCTCCTCGTCGGCGAGGTCGCGGGCGAGGTCACGCTCGTCCATGCGGTCCACCGCCAGCGCAACGGCATCCGCGATCAGATCACGGAGCAGCGGGAGGTCCCCTTCCCTCGTCTTCAGGGGCTTCCCGTTGGCGCCGTTCACAGTGCCGTTGCCTGCGTGTTCCAACACCACCTCCGGAGGGACGATGCCGGCCTTGCGCACGGTGCGAAACACCTGTTCGAAGTGCAGCGACTGCCGGGTGTCGACGACGTAGATCAACTCGGTGGCACCCAGGCTCTCGACGCGGTCCTCGATGGTGGCAACGTCCCATGTCGTATAGAGCGTGCCACCGTCCGACTTGCGCAGCATGAGTGGTGGGATATCGGTCTTGTCCCCATCGAGAGCCACGTCGACGACCAGCGCCCCGTCGCTCGGTCGCGCAACCTGCGATGTCTCGAGCCGCTCGATCATCCCGCCCAGCCTCGGGGCGATCGTGCTCTCGCCGTACCAGAGGTCGAAGTGGACGCCGAGTTCGTCGTACACCCCGCGCATGGCCGCCACGGAAACGTCACGGAAGTGCTGCCACACCGCGAGGTACCCCGGTCTTCCCTCCTGCAGCTCCACCGTGGCCGTGCGCGCCGCCTCTGCGAATTCGGGCTCGTCCGCAGCGCGGGCTGATGCAATCGGATACAGCTCGTTCAGCTCCGCCACAGAGACCGGTGGCTCGTCCGGGTAGGGAGCGGAATCCGTCTCGTCGAAGTACGGCAGGTCGGGTTGCCGCTCGCGCAGCTCGACGATCAGCTGACCCATCGGCAAACCCCAGTCGCCGAGATGTACGTCGCCGCAGACCTCGTGGCCGATCAGCCGGAGAAGCCGCTTCAATGCCTCGCCGATGATGGCGGGACGGAGATGACCGACGTGGAGCTCCTTGGCGACGTTGGGGCCGCCGTAGTCGACGATGATCCTTCCCGGCGTGTCCGTGACGAGACCGGTCCGCTCGTCGCGGCGGGCTTCGTCGGCGTGGGAGGCGAGAGCCTCGTCGGTAACGGTGATGTTGATGAAACCGGGCCCAGCGACGGACACATCCGCCAGCGTGGGATTCGCCGCCACGTCGGTTGCGATGTCCTCAGCGATCGCTCGCGGGGCTCGCTTTGCCTGCTTCGCTGCGGCGAGGGCGCCGTTGCATTGATACTGAGCGAGGTCGGGATGCTGCGACACGACGACGTCGCCGTACGCAGGATCGAGATCGAGCGCAACGAACGCCGCACCGAACACATCGCTCAGCTCGGAAACCATGGACATCGGGTGTCACCTGGGTGGGGGACGCGCAGCATAGGCCCAGCAGGCACCGACCCTGCGCTTGGTACACTCGCCGTTCCCCGCCCCAGTAGCTCAGGGGATAGAGCACCGGCCTCCGGAGCCGGGAGCGCAGGTTCGAATCC
>JBHHXA010000124.1:0-7019 GCA_046756805.1 Acidimicrobiia bacterium | reverse complement strand
TGGAAGCACCGCCGGCATCCCGACGGCACCCACCAATGGACCACCACCCTCGGACACACCTACACCACCAGCGGCATACCCCCCTAACCGCCCCCGTCATCACCCGCCGAACGCCACGTGCGCGCCCTCGCCATGGTCTCGCGGATGAAGTCGGACTTGGCCTCCGTGTATGCGATGCGGTCGGCCGCAAACTTCTGTGCGAGATCCATCTTGAGCTCGCCGTAGCGATCGCGGACGTCGTCGTGCGCCAGCAGAAAGTCGCGGAACAGCAGGTGGTCCGCCTCCCATGTTCCGCCGGCCAGGCACACGTGGACGTGGGCGTCTCGCACCAGCGGTGGGGGTGGACGGAAACGCGAGCCGGCTCCGCGAATGCCTGACCCGCGCCACACGCGACTGGCTGATCAACCGAGCGGGCAGCAGGCTCGGATGACCCGCCCCGATCTCGTCGGTCAGGCAGCCAAGCTCAGTTCGTCGACCAATCCCCCGCCGTCACCGGGTCGTCGCTGGAGGACGAGATGTTCGCTCCGCCGTTGTCGACGAAGTCGCCGGAGCCCCACACGCCGGCCTCGATCGCCGTCGACGTCCTGCCGTGACCGGCGTTGCCCCACTCGACGTAGCGAACGATGGATTCTGCGTCTCCGAACGACGCGCTGGTGTAGAGACCAAGCTCGCCCCCGTCCCCGCTGATCCCGAGACCGGCGAGGTCGACGGTCATCGTGGCACCGGCGGCCACCGTCTCGGCGGGGAGCGGCACGTAGTTGGGCCGGTTGCAGAAGAAGTGGCCGCTCAGGTCGTAGTCGGTGGACCCGACGTTCCGAAGCTCGGCGGTTCCGGCTGCGAAGTCGACCGATGCGATCACAATGCCCGCCCCACCGGCGGCCGTCGGACCGTCTGCCGTGCTCCAGTCTCCGCCACCGACCGGATCGTCGCCGGACGATGCGATGTCCGCCCCGGCATTGTCCACGAAGTCGCCTTCACCCCAGATGCCGGCCTCGATCGCCGTCGACGTCCTGCCGTGGCCTGCGGAGCCCCATTCGACGTACCTGGCGATCGCACCGGCGTCGTCGAACGAGGCACTCGTGTAGAGCGCCAGCTCTCCGCCCTCTGCGTTGATCCCGAGACCTGCGAGGTCGACGGTCGTGGTCGCGCCTGCGGCGACCGTCTCGTCCGGCAGGGGCGCGTAGCTGGGTCGGTTGCACAAGAAGTGACCGCTGAGGTCGTAATCGGCCGATCCGACGTTTCGCAGCTCGGCGGTCCCCGCCGCGAAGTCGATCGCTGCGATCACGATGGGCGAAGGACCCGAGGGGGCGGGAGCACCCGTCGTCGTCGGAGCCTGCGTCGTGGTAGCGGCCGTGGTCGTTGTCGCCTGGGTGGTGGTTGCTGCCGTCGTCGTTGGAGCCTGCGTGGTCGCGGCAACAGTGGTAGTCGGCGCAGCCGTCGTCGGGGCTTGCGTCGTGGCGACGACATCGTCGTCGTCACCACACGCTGCCGCCACCAGCGCAAATGCGGCCGCGATGAGGAGGATCTTGCGGGTCATGTACACGTCTCCCTCGAGTTCGTTCTACGTGCAGTACGTCGCCAAGGCCAGATCGGTTCGCGGTGCACGCCCCGTGTTCAACCGCCGGTCACGCACTAGATTCCGCGCTCGACGCGGAGAGGCGAGGCAATGGCCCGAATCCAGGTGTTCGACGTCAACGAGACGCTGCTCGATCTGGGGGCGCTCGATCCGCACTTCGCCGAGCTCTTCGGTGATGCGGCCGTGCGCAGAACCTGGTTCTCCCTGGTGCTGCGCAACGCCATGGCGCTGACGATCACCCGCGATCTCAGCGACTTCGTGAGCGTCGCCTCGGCTTCGCTGCGAATGATCGCCGCCGAACGGAGGGTGGACCTCCCCGACGACGCGATGCCTGCGATAGGCGACGCCATCCGGAACCTCCCTGCACATACCGATGCGGTCCCAGGCCTCACAGCGCTCCGCGATGCAGGTTTCGAACTCGTCGCGCTCACGAACTCACCTCAGGCGACGGCGGACGCCCAGCTTGCGAATGCCGGTCTCGCGTCGTACTTCGCCGGGATCATGTCCGTAGAGGCGACCGGGAAGTTCAAGCCCGCGGCCGAGGTGTACGAGATGGCGGCCCGGGAACTCGGTGTTCCCACCACGAGCCTCAGGATGGTCGCCGCACACGACTGGGACGTGGCAGGAGCGATGCGCACCGGAGCGGCGGGGGCTCTCGTCACACGCCCCGGCACGGTGGCGAACCCGCTGTACCCCGCACCAGACGTCACGGGGCCGGATCTGATGGTGGTGGCACAACGCATCATCGCTGCGGACGCTTCGTGAGCCGGATCGGCGAGCAGCTCGGTTTCGACACGACAGCACGGCTCGTCCTTCCGCACATCGACGACGTGGGATGCGCTACGGGCGCCAACGCCGCCTTTGCCGACCTCCACGACAACGGCTTCGTCACGTCGGGGTCGGTGATGGTCCCGGCCGCCGGGTTCGAGGCTGCGGCCGCGAACGCAGCAGCTACGCCGGGCATCGACCTCGGCGTCCATCTCACGCTCACGAGCGAATCGCCGAACGAACGCTGGCGGCCCCTGACCGCCACGTCGCCGGCAGGCGGGCTGGTCGACGACGACGGGTTCATGTGGCCGAATGTGGCCGCGGTCCGCGCCAACGCAGTGCCCGCAGCCGTGGATGAAGAGCTTCGGGCCCAGGTCGAGCTGGCCGGTGCCGCAGGGATCGACGTCACGCATCTCGACCACCACATGGGCGCAACGCTGGCGCCTGAGCTGGCGAAGATCACGATCGATATCGCCGCCGAGCACCGGCTGCCCGTCCTCCTGCCCGGCGATCCCGCGGCCTACTTCTCGGCGGTCAACTTGAGCGATGTGGACGTGGCGACCCTCGAAGCCCTCATCGCCGCAGCCCACGACACGTCGTGGGCGGTCACGGTCGACGCCTTCGAGATCGGGCTGGAGCACAAGGGCGAGCCGTGCGACGTCGTCACGAAACGGTTCATCACTTCGGCAGGCCCCGGCATCACGTTTCTGTCGTTCCACTGCAGCGCGCCGGGAGACATCGCCGCAGTCCATCCGGGCGACCACGAATGGCGGGTGAGCGAGTACCGGCTCCTCGAGAGAGACGACTTCCTGGAGTGGGTCGCCGGGCAGGACGTCGAGATCATCGGCTTCCGCGAGATCCGCGACCGGATCACCCGCCGCTCACTCCGGTAGATACTGATCCGACCACTCTTCGGCCGCGGCGCCTGATGCGATCATCCCGTCGATCTCAGCCTCGTCGAAGCCGATGCGGGCCAGCACGCGACGGGTGTCGTCTCCATACTTCGAAGCGGGTCCCGGGATCGCGATCGCAGCCCGTCGCGGACGCACCGCGTTGGGGGCCGCCAGATCCACCCGTTGCCCCATCGGGTGGCGATCATGCGAGATCATGCGGAAGGTGTCGCTTTCGAGGTCGGGCGGGCCGTCGCTCTCCCGCACGAGCGCGGGTCGCAAGTCCCCGCCAGGGTCCCGAGAGGCATCACGACCGTGATGACGGCCTCCCACGCCGGAACGGAGGCCAGATCCGCATCCCGGGATACGAAACCGGGCAGAGAGAGATAGATCAGGTCAGGATGTGCCGCGCACAAGGACTCAGCGCCGACACCGAGACGTCGCATCGTCCCCGGCCTGAAGGTTCTCGATCACGATCTCCGCGGTTGCGGCGAGCACCCGTGCCTCACCGACACCCGCCGGGTCGTGGAGGTCGAGCGTGATCGACCGCTTTCCCCGCGGGACCACGTCGCCGGCCGGCGTCTCGAAGCGGGGTCCGCCGGGGGAATCGATGCGGAACACATCTGCCCCCATGTCGGCGAGCATCATCCCCACCAGGGGGACCTGCGAGATACTGGCCGAAGTCGAGGACCCGTATCCCGGTCAGGGGCCTCAATACCACTAGGGCAGGATCTCCACGATTTCGATCTCGAAGGTCAGGTCCTGCCCGGCGAGGCGATGGTTCGTGTCGAGCGTCACCACGTCGCCCTCGATCGACAGCACGGTCACGGACTGCCCCGATGCCGACACCAGGGTGTCGCCGGCCTCAGTCCCTGCCGGTATCTGGTCCAATCGCGCTTCGATCAGGAAGTCGTCGCTCCGCTCTCCGTACGCATCGGCCGCATCGAGCCTGACGGTCTTGATCTCACCGACGACCATCCCGTGCACCGCCGCATCGAAGCCGGGGATCATCTGACCGCTCCCTACGACGAACGTGAGCGGCTGGCCGCGATCCCGCGACGAGTCGAACTGCTCGCCGTCGTCGAGCGTGCCGACGTAGTGGACGGAGATCGTCTGCCCATCCCCAACCGGCCCGGCATCGCCGCCGGCAGGTGCGGCGGTCGTGGCCGGGGCCTGCGTCGACGCAGGCGCCTCCGTGGTCGCCGCAGCAGCCGTCGTCGCCGGAGCCTCCGAGGTCGTGACGGCAGCGGCATCTTCCGAGCTATCTCCGCATGCGGCGGCGACGAGGAGCAGAGCGGCCACGGGCGCAGCGACACGGACCGAGGCGAGTGAGAAGAGCATGAGGTCTCCGAACCGGGTGCGGGCGAGAAGCCAGCCTAGGTGACGGTGCCTGCTATCCCCGCAAGGGGAACACACGGATCTTCCCACCTGCCGCGTGCGGATCGGGACCTGGCGGACATGCCGGAGGGGGTGGAGACGCTGGTCGGCCCCCGAGGCATGCGTCTCTCCGGGGGCCAGGTCCAGCGCACGGCCGCAGCACGCATGTTCGTCCGGACACCCGAGCTGCTCGTGTTCGACGACCTGTCCAGCGCCCTCGACGTCGCAACCGAGAGCACGCTGTGGGATCGCCTGGCCCGTGATCACGGAGACAGGACGGCGCTCGTCGTCTCCCACCGCAGGACAGCACTCAACCGCGCCGATCAGATCGTCGTACTCGCCGCGGGCCGGATCGCCGGCAGGGGGACGCTCGACGAGTTGCTGGAGGAGAGCGACGAGTTCCGGGAGCTGTGGGCAACGGAGAGCTGAACAGCGTCAAGCCGAGCTTTCGAGCACCCGCTCGACGAGAGGCATGGTGCGATGCCGGATCTCGCATGCGAGCGAGATCGCGGTCCGCGTCCTGTCGACACCGGGGATGTGCACGATGCGTTCCACGATGGACATGATCTGCGCGTTCGACCGTGCGGCGATCCGGCACAGCATGTCCCCCTCGCCGGCCACGGTGTGCACCTCGATCACCTCGGGGATCGCGACCAGCTTCCCGACCACTTCGTTGAACCTGCCCTGGATCACCTCGATGGTGGTGAACGCCGTGACCCCGTACCCGATCACCGACAGGTCGAGATCCGGCCCGAACCCCACGATGACCCCGCGCTCCTGGAGTCGAGCGAGCCTTGCGTACACCGTGTTCCTCGCCACCCCCAACCTGCGGGCCATCTCCAGGATGCCCGAGCGGGGATTCGTCGCGAGATCGCGGATGAGGGCCGCATCGAGCTCATCGATTTGGTGCCCAGAATGATCAGTCAGCTCACACCTCCGTCCGGGTCGTTGCACATATCGTATAGCAAGTGCCGTACGCGTTGACACGTCGCCCACCGACATCGATGCTCACCAGGCATACTGAGTACACACAAGGGCGAACCATCCGCTTCTGGTCAAGGCGCGGAACGCTCGCCCCAGCACCGGGAGCGGCCGTGCCCACGTTTCGACCGGACCTCGACCAGATCATCACCTACGACCCGGGGAAGCCGATCGAGGAGGTGTCCCGCGAGCTGGGTCTCGAAGACGTCGTCAAGCTGGCGTCGAACGAGTCTCCCGTCGAAGCGTTTCCCGAGGTGCAGGATGCGATCGCCCGCGCCGCAGATGGCGTGCATCGCTATCCGGAGACCTCCTCCTACTACCTCGCCGAGGCGCTGGCGGAGCACCACGGGGTAGACAGAACCGAGGTGTGGGTGGGGCCCGGCAGCACGGGGATCCTCGTCTCGATGGCCCTGGCGACGATCCGCCCCGGCACCTCCTCCGTCTTCGCCGACCCCTCGTTCGTCGTGTATCCGATCGGGACCGCCATCGGTGGCGGCGAGTCGATCCGGGTTCCACTCGACGCCGACTACCGGCACGATCCCCATGCCATGGCCGGCGCGGTGCGCGACGACACCCGCGTCGTCTTCTACTGCAACCCCAACAACCCCACGGGCACCCACACCAGCGGAAAGGACGTCGCGGCGCTGGTCGCCTCGGTCCCGGATCGCGTGCTCGTCGTCGTCGACGAAGCATATGCGGAGTATGCAATCGCGACCGACTACGCGAGCGCGATCCCGCTCATCGCGTCGCACCCGAACGTCGTCGTGACGAGGACCTTCTCCAAGGTCTACGGTCTGGCCGGGATGCGCGTTGGGTACGCCATCGGACAGCGGGCCACGCTGGATGCGCTGCGTCGCCTCCAGCTTCCCTTTGCGACGACGACCCTCGCGCAGGTCGCAGCGATCGAGGCCCTCCGGCACCCCGAGCGTCTCGCCGAACGGGTCGCGGACAACGCCGCAGGCAGAGACATGCTGACGGCCGAACTGCGGGCTCGAGGCCAGCACGCGATCGACAGCCAGACCAATTTCGTCCTGTGGCAAACGCCCGGTGATGCCGCAGGCACCGCAGCGGCGTTCCTCAGAAAGGGCGTGATCGTTCGACCCATGGGACCCTGGATCAGGATCTCCGTGGGAACCGAGAGCGAGAATCGCAGGTTCAGCGTCGTCCTCGACGACGTCATCGAGAGCACGGGATGACAGATATGCAACGAGTACTCGCACCTGACGGATCCGTCGTCGGGGAGCTGCCCGACCTCGCCAACAAGGAGCTGAAGGAGCTCTACGAGCTGATGGTGCGGAGCAGGGACTTCGACAGGAGGGCGCTCGCCGCACAACGGGTGGGCAGGATCGGGACCTACCCCATGCTCGAAGGCCAGGAGGCAGCACAGGTGGGGTCGGCATTCGCCCTCGCCGCCGACGACTTCGTCT
>JBHHXA010000123.1:0-7020 GCA_046756805.1 Acidimicrobiia bacterium | reverse complement strand
ACTCGGAGAGCGAACCGCAGCCATCGGCGGTCACAGCCTGACGCCGATCCAACTCGCGAACCAGCGAGAGCTGCTTCGACCGCAACCGGGCGATATCCGCCTCGGCAGCCTGGAGCTGCGCCCGGAGATCGGACGTCTCGAGATCGATGAGAGCTTCCATGCCATCCACCGTATCGGTCACCTGTGACAAAAAGGACGCAGTTGATCCAAACAACGGAGGGAACCATGGATTACGCGATCAGGCTCAGCCCTCGTCGGTCAGCCGTGACCTCGCCGAGGCTGACCACCGGACGGGTCTCGGCCCAACCGATATCGATCACCGGAGCGAGAGCTTCCTCGATCTGACTACCAGAAGTCGCATCCAGGATGAGGAAGACGGCGGGGGCGGGAGCATCCACATACGCTCCGACCAACTCGGCCTCTGACTCCATGATCCCGGCCATCGCCTTCCCAAACGTGTCACGCACCCGATCGGCGTCGTGTCAGGGGCACGCCTCCCAACTGTGCATGCGCTTGACGTGGAACAGCATCGCGGCCTCCTTGGACCTCGTTGACAGTTCAAACGTACCGATGCACCTCCTAGCGATGCTGACCGGACGCCGGGCGCTGATGCTGCCTGCTGGACCTTGGGAGCGCCGCGCACCCGGCCGACCTCACCGCCTCCGTGTCACCACAGCTCGGGGAGGCTTCCGTCGCCCACCATGGCTTCGTGTCGCCGGCGCAGCGGCCCCTCCATCCACCCCGGGTGCGCGGAGATCCAGAATCTGCTGCCCGAATCCCCTCCACAGCGATCCTCCCCGCGTCCATGGGATCCATGCCGATGTCGAGGAGGCAGGATTGCGCCCCTTCGAGGACGTCCCGTGACAAGGCTGGCTCGTGTCCGGCGGATCACGCCAGTTCGACGGAGTGCTCGATCCCATGAGTTGCCACCTCACCGGGACACAACACGGACACCTCCACCGGCGAGCCGCTCGCCCTCAGCTCACGCTCCAGCGTCTCCATCAGCGCGATCACCCCGAACCCGGCGACGTTATACGCAACCACCGGCGGGAACGGGACAAGGCCGTTCATCGAGGATGTCGCGTTCAGGTGCCCCTCTCGCTGGGTCTCGCCGTCCGGAAGAAACGCTCGGATCCCTTTGACGACCCCGTACAGGTACACGCCGAGCACGAAGTTCCAGTCGGCGTAGTTGAGGTCGACCGCCGCGGCCCGGAAGGGCACCCCGGCATTGCTACAAAGAAGGTGCACCTCATCGAAGTGGTCAAGAGCGGTAGAACGTAGAGCCTCCACGGAGTCCCTGACTGCAACATCCGTGGGGACGCCGATGACGTCCGCTCCGTCCCGCGTCAGCCCGTCGACGGCCCCCTCGAGACGGCCTTCGTCGATGTCGGCGAGGACGACGCGCACCCCGTCATCGACCAACGCGCGCGCCATACCCAGCCCGATACCACCGGCGGCTCCGGTCACCACCGCCACCTTCCCGGACAGGTTCTGCATCGATGCTCTCCCCGAACCCACTCCATTGACAGGAGCGCTCGGCACGCTCCCATCGATCCACCCGCGCCAGACCGCCTCCTCCGGGAGGAGGAGGTAATCGGTCCCACGACCGACGACCAAGACTCCGGCACCGCGTACCGTTTCGGGAGATTCAACCGACGACGACACCACCGGGAGGACATCTTGACAACGACGAGCGAGCCCAGCGTCGAAACGGGCACTGCCCGCATCGAGAACGGCACCAAGGTCTACGGAGAGGGCGACGCCGAGGTGCGCGCGCTCGACGGGGTCACCGCAACGTTCGCTGCCGGGCAATTCACCGCCATCATGGGCCCCTCGGGGTCCGGCAAGTCAACGCTGCTGCACTGTCTCGCAGGTCTCGATGACCTCACCGACGGGCTCGTCTACATCGGAGACACGGAGCTCGGTTCGCTCACCGACCGCGACCTCACGATCCTCCGCAGACAGCGCGTCGGCTTCGTCTTCCAGGCGTTCAACCTCATCCCCACGTTGTCGGCGGAAGAGAACATCCTGCTCCCGCTGTCGATCGCGGGTGAGGATGCCGACGAGGCGTGGTTCCAGAACGTGGTGGGCACGATCGGGATCCAGGACCGTCTCTCCCACCTCCCCAGCGAGTTGTCTGGTGGCCAGCAGCAGCGGGTTGCTGCCGCACGCGCTCTCGTTTCGCGACCAGAGATCATCTTCGCCGACGAGCCGAGCGGAAACCTCGACTCGACATCGAGCGCGGAGCTTCTGGACTTCCTCCGCAGCGCCGTCCGCGAGTTCGGGCAGACGATCGTCATGGTCACCCATGACCCCGTTGCAGCGAGCTATTCGGATCGGATCGTCTTTCTCGACGACGGCCGCATCGTCCACGAGCTCCTCGAGCCAACGCCGGAAACGGTGCTCGACGCCATGAAGAAGCTGGGGGGCTGACGATGGTTCGCGCTGCCATCAAGGGCGTTCTCGCCCACAAGGTCCGGCTCGGGCTGACCGCGCTCGCCATCGTGCTCGGCGTCAGCCTCGTCTCCGGCACGTTCATCTTCACGGACACGATCAACCGCCAGTTCGACACACTGCTCGACGACATCTTCGCCGGCATCGACGTGACGGTCCGCAAGGCCACCGGTGATTTCACAGATGCCGAGGAGCCCTTCTCCGCATCTGTGTTCGAAGACATCACGGCCACCGACGGCGTGCGGGTCGCGGAGGGCGGCGTGTCCACCCTCACCGCACAGATCCTCGACGCCGAAGGCGAACCGATAGGAGGACAGGGCCCGCCAACGCTCGGGTTCTCCTGGGGAGAGGTCGAAGCGCTCAACCCGCTTCGCATCAAGGAAGGTGCAGGCCGAGCGCCCGCCGCACCAGGTGAAGTCGGCATCGACGCCAACACCGTCGAGAACAACGACTTCGCTCTGGGAGACATGGTCACCGTCGTCACGCAGTCCGGACCGGAGGAGTTCGAGCTCGTCGGCGTCATGAGCTTCGGCGACTCGGACAGCCTCCTCGGTGCGACCCTCACCGCGTTCGAGATCGACGAGGCGCGTCGACTCTTCGGCTTCGGGGACGAGTACACATCCATCTCCGTCGTCGCCGCCGAAGGCGTGGCCGCCGAAGATCTCATCACTCGCATCGAGGTCGTGCTGCCCGCCGAGCTCGAAGCCGTGACGGGTCAGACGCAGCAGGACGAGGAGGTGGATGCGATCAGCGAGGGCGTCGGGTTCATCACGATCGGGCTCCTCGCGTTCGCCGGAGTGTCGATCTTCGTCGGCGCCTTCATCATCCAGAACACCTTCCGCATCATCGTGGCGCAGCGGACGAGGGAACTCGCCCTGATGCGCGCCATCGGAGCGACGGCGCGCCAGGTGACGTGGATGGTCATCGTCGAGGCGGTGATCGTGGGCTTCGTCGCATCGGTCGTCGGGATCGCGTTCGGGTTCGGTCTCGCCGTCGCCATCCGCGCCCTCCTCAACGCGGTCGGGCTCGGTATCCCGGCGGCCTCGCTCATCTTGCTTCCCAGGACGATCATCGTCGGCCTCGTCGTCGGCATGGTGCTCACGGTCGTCTCCGCGGCGCTGCCGGCGCGGCGTGCGTCCCGGGTGCCACCGGTCGCAGCCATGCGCGAAGAGCTGGCGACCCCCAAGCGCCGCACCCTTCGGAAGCGGGCCATCGCGGGCTCGGGTGTGACCGGTGCCGGCATCCTCGCCCTCCTTGTCGGGCTCTTCGGAGGCGTGTCGAACGGTATTGCGATCGTCGGACTGGGCGCCGCGGTCACCTTCGTCGGCGTGTCGATCCTGGCCCCACTTGCAGCCAGACCGGTCGCGGACCTCATCGGCCGTCCCGTGGCCCGCGTCTACGGAGTGAGCGGTGTCCTGGCGAGGGAGAACACGAAGCGCAAGCCGAGGCGGACGGCATCGACCGCATCGGCGCTGATGATCGGTGTCGCACTCGTTGCGTTCTTCACGATCTTCGCGGCATCGACGAAAGCATCGGTCGAGGAGACCATCTTCGAGCTGTTCCCCGCCGATCTCACCGTCCAGTCGACCAACCAGTCCGACCCGGAGCTCCCGGCGTCATTCAGCCCCGCGTTCACGGACGAGATCCGAGACCTCGACGAGCTGGAAACGGTTTCGGCACTCCAGTTCGGCAGGGTGGAGATCCTGGGGACCACCGAGCTGATCGGTGGTATCGATCCGGACACGATCGGCCAGGTGTTCGCACTCGAGCCTGAGGGCGACGCCCTCGCCGCGCTGGACACCCCGAACACGATCCTCGTCTCGCGCAGCACCGCAGACACGCTGGGGTGGGCCGTGGGCCAGTCGATCGACGTCGAGTACGCATCGACCGGCATCGTGCCCACCGAGATCGCAGGTATCTATGGAGCAGACGACTTCACGGACTTCTACCTGTCCAGCGACACCTTTGCCGCGAACTTCACCGTCCAGGGCGACGGTGTCGTCTTTGCCAACGCCGCAGACGGCTTCACGTTGCAGCAGGCACAGGAGCGTGTCGAAGACGTCGCGGTTCCGTTCGGCAACGTGAAGGTGCAGTCGAAGTCGGAGCTGGTCACCGAGGCCGAAGGCCAGATCGACCAGGCCCTTGCCCTGTTCAACGGGCTGTTGTTCTTTGCAGTCGTGATCGCAGTCCTCGGCATCACCAACACGCTCGCCCTGTCGATCTACGAGCGAACTCGCGAGATCGGCCTGTTGCGCGCCGTCGGCATGGTGCGGCGCCAGGTCAGAAGAATGGTGCGGTGGGAGGCGGTCATCATCGCCCTGTTCGGTGCGATCCTGGGCGTCGTCATCGGCATCTTCTTCGGCTGGTCCGTCATCAAGGCGCTCGAAGACGAAGGGTTCGGCGCCTTCGCCATTCCGTACGGTCAGGTCGTGCTGGCGCTCTTCATGGCAGGATTCGCGGGGGTGCTCGCCGCCATCTGGCCGGCGAGGAAGGCGGCACGCCTCAACATTCTCGAGGCCATCTCCTACGAGTGACGGAGCGCTCGATTCGGAGGGGGCCGTCGTGGGGGCGGCCCCCTCCGCGTATCCTCGGTCTATGACCTCGATCAACGATCTCCTGGCACGGATCAACGAAGTCGACGAGCGCCTGGCAGCGCTTCCTCGCGAGGCGTTCGGCGAGCGACTCACGTTGCGCGAGGAGCGCAAGGCGCTCACCGCCCGTCTCAGGGTTGAGGGCGCAACGCTCCGCGACGAGAAGGACGATGCGGCGATCCGTCGAAGAATCGCCGTGCTCGAGCACAGGATCGAGGAGGCGCGGGGCAATCGGCTCTCCGCCTCCGCCGCCGCACAGACCGGTCGTGGTGGCGGCATCGACCCGCGCTTCGTGCATGCCATGAACGCCAAGCTCGACGAGGCTGCAGGCGTCGCGGAGCTGCACAAGGAGCTGCAGCGACTGCGCGTCCGGCTCGCCCGGCTCGACCCGGACGACGCACCAGAAGCCTGAGCAGCGGTTCCCCCCGGTAAGGTCTGCGCCGCACCGAGAGGGAGAGGCGGCATGTACGACTTCGAGACGCTGAGCCTGCACGCCGGGCATCATCCGGACTCCGACTTCGGTGCGCGAGCCGTGCCGATCTACCAGACGACGTCGTACCTCTTTGGCGATGTCGAGCATGCCGCAGGGCTGTTCAACCTCGAGCGGCAAGGTCACATCTACAGCCGCATCTCCAACCCGACGGTCGCAGTGCTCGAAGAACGGGTGACCGCGCTCGAGGGAGGCGTCGGGGCCGTCGCCACCGCGTCGGGGCAGGCTGCGCTGTGGCTCGCCGTGGCCACGATCGTCAACGCCGGTGAGCACGTCGTGCTCTCGCGCAACGTGTACGGGGGGACGAACAACCTCTTCACACAGACCCTGCCTCGATTCGGCATCGACTCGACGCTCGTCTCTCCGCGAGACCCGGGGGCCATCGCGGCCGCCATCACGCCGAACACCCGTCTCGTCGTCGGCGAGACCCTGGGCAACCCCGGGCTCGAGATCATGGACATACCCGCGGTGTCGGCTGTGGCTCACGATGCAGGCGTGCCTCTCCTGATCGACAACACGTTTGCGACGCCGTATCTCTTCCGACCGTTCGACTGGGGTGCGGATCTCGTGTACCACTCGGCGACGAAGTTCCTGGGTGGGCACGGCGTCGCCATAGGTGGCGTGCTGGTCGACGGCGGCCGGTTCGACTGGGAGGCCTCCGGCCGATTCCCCACGCTCACGGAGCCATACCCCTCGTACCACGGGCTCACGTTCACGGAGGAGTACGGGCCGCATGCGTTCATCACAAGAGCGCGAGTGGAGGGGCTGCGCGACTTCGGCGCATCGATGAGCCCCGCGAACGCCTTCTATCTGCTTCAAGGGATCGAGACGCTGGGGATCCGCATGGAGCGCCATGTCGCCAATGCCCGCGCCATCGTGTCGTTCCTCGACGAGGCGGCCGAGGTGGCGTGGGTCACCTACCCCGATCTCGAGAACCACCCCGATCACGAGCTGGCGAAAAAGCTCCTCCCGAAAGGCGCCGGAGCCATCTTCTCCTTCGGTATCAAGGGAGGAAGGGAAGCCGGACGGAGCTTCATCGAGGCACTCTCGGTGTTCTCGCACCTGGCGAACGTGGGCGACGCCAAGTCGCTCGTCATCCACCCCGCATCCACCACCCACGCCACGATGAGCGCGGAGCAACTCGAGGCGGCAGGCATCGGGGAAGACCTGGTGCGGCTCTCTGTGGGGCTCGAGTCGATCGACGACTTGCTGGCCGACTTGCGCCGGGCACTCCGCGCATCACAGAGGACCTGAGATGCGACTCGACGTGGGAGGCAGGACGGTCAGGGCAACCACGGGCGGGAGAGAGCTGAATCACGACCTGCCGCTCCTCGTGTTCCTCCACGGATCGGGCAACAACCGCACCGTCTGGGCGCTTCAGACACGTTACTTCGCGGCTCACGGGTGGGCGGTCCTTGCGGTCGATCTTCCAGGTCACGGTGGCAGCGACGGGCCGTGCCTCGAGTCGGTGGAGGAGATCGCGAC
>JBHHXA010000122.1:0-7194 GCA_046756805.1 Acidimicrobiia bacterium | reverse complement strand
TCGAGTGCGGCGTCATAGCTGCCGGATGTCAGCACCATCGCCTCGGCGATGTCCTCGGTCACGATGTTGAGCGTGAACTCCCGCGTCGTCTCTGCGTTGACCAGCGTGTCCTTGCGCTTCGACACCGTCTCGGTCGAGAACAAGACGGTCGGCGGCCGCCACGCCACGGCGGTGCAGAAAGAGAACGGCGCCAGGTTGGGCGATCCCTCATCGGACACCGATGGGGCGGGGCACGATGAGCCCTGTGAGGAGACGGTAGAGATCTCCTGAGCGCAGCGTCGGTGTCTCGATCGTTCTCTTTGCGGCAGTGTCCGACATCCGCTCACCCTACCGACGTGTGTGGCGGCGCCGCGAGCCTCGATCCTCAGGCCGGGTCCGCGTCGGGGGGAGGGAACAGACCGAGCTGGGCGAGCACCGCGAGGTTGTCCCACTCGATCCAGGTCTCGGCGATCCTTCCGTCCTCGATCCGCTGCGTAATGTGGTTGACGACGCTCACCGGCTTGCCGGTAGGCGGCATCGGACCCATGGGACCCGTATTCGTGCCCGTGCCGGTCGTCACGTAGGCGACCTTGTCACCCTCGGCGACCATGAGTTCGATCTCGTCGTGCCAGTCGGGGAAGGCTGCGAAGGTGGCCTCGAGAAACGCCAGCATTGCCTCCCGGCCGCGAATCTCCGGCATCTCCGTCGTGGCCTGGCTGTGCCGGGCAGAGTCGGGGGCCCGTAACTCCACGGAGACCGTCAAGTCTCCGGTGTCGACGCCGTCCGCAGTCACGCCACGGACGATCTGCCTGTTGTCATCTGGCGTGGCCACTCTCCTGCTCCTGCGAGTAGGCGCCACTGCCCTTTTGAACGTACTCGTGCGCACCGCTCGGGACGGGGCTCGATCGCCACCCGTTCTCCGCCGCATCGCCCGCGAGCCCTGCCTTCTTCACGTTCTAGTCTCACCTCCATGGCGGACGACACGCGATCGCTGCGGGTGCTCGGAATCTCAGGGAGTCTGCGCCGTGCCTCCTACAACACTGCGGCGCTCGGCGTTGCGGCGAGCGTGATGCCGGAGGGGATGACACTCGAGATCGCGCAGATCGGCGATCTGCCCCACTACAACGCCGACGAGGAGCGTGCCTCTGGGCTACCGGCGCCGGTGGTCCGGTTGCGGGAGCAGATCGCCGCCTGTGATGCGCTGCTGGTGGCGACTCCCGAGTACAATTACTCGATCACCGGCGTGCTCAAGAACGCTCTCGACTGGGCTTCGCGGCCACCGGACGCACCGCTCAACCTCAAGCCGACCGCCGTCATGGGCGCCGGGGGGCGTCTCGGGACGTCCCGGGCCCAGCAGCACTTCCGGGACATCGCTCTCCACAGCGATCTGCGCATGGTGCAGAAGCCCGAGGTGCTCATCACCGACGCCTGGGACCGGTTCGACTCCGAAGGCAACCTGACGGACGAGCGGGTGCGGGACCAGATCCGCCGTCTCGTCGAGGCGCTTCGCAGTCTCACGCTGCGTATCCGGGCGACGCGCCGCAGGGTGCTCGTCGTCGATCGCGACCCGCGGGCGCTGCGGATGCTCACCGGAAGGCTGGCCGAGCTCGGCTATGAGGCCACCGGCGTCAGAGATGACGAATCGGCGCTCGAGGCCCTCAACCCCGGTTCCTTCTCCGCGCTCGTGCTCACCGCGGCGGTCGAGGACGGATCGCGAGAGAGGCTCGAGCACCACGTGTTTGCGCACGCTCCCTCGACCGCGATTGCGGACCTGGTCGATCCCGGCGGGGTGGCGCGCGCCCTCGAGGCTGCTCTCGGCCAGGGGTGACGGCCGCCTCCGTCTAGTACACGCCACCCAGCTTGCGGTGGTCCCACGACGTGATCTTCACCGGCTCCACGACCACCGCGGTGTTCTTGGGTGCGAAGCGGCCGAACGCGGCTTCGAGAGCTTCGCCGGTGAGCTCTTGCGGCTCGGACCCGAACATCGGATAACGGGATGCCAGCCTGCCGTAGAGCCGGAGCACGTACTCCGGATCCGTGACGAATCGGGCCTCGCCACGGATCATCACGCCGCGCAACTCGCCGTACCCGCGTCCCGTCTCGACGAGTACCGACAGCTTGGGGTTCCGCGTGAGGTTGACGATCTTCTGCGACTTGGTGAACGACCGGAAGACGAGCTTCCCGTCCTCCAGTACGTACCACATGGGCGCCAGGTGGGGGAACCCGTCGGCTCCGATGCTCGCCACCTGAAGGATGTGCTCCCCGCTCAGAAACTCGTGCATCTCTTCGTCGGTCATCGTGATGTCTTTGCGCGCCATGGCCGCCAAGCTAGTGATCTGTCGCGGCGCCAGCACGGCAGCGTCCGGCGTCGCGGCGGTGTCGTTGCAGCGTCGGGGCCGCAGCGTCAGGCTTGGCGGCGCTACTCGATGATGCGGTGTCGAAGCGCGAGCGCAACGGCGTGCGCCCGGTGCGTCGCTCCGAGCTTCTCGAAGAGCTGTCGCAGGTAGGTCTTCACCGTCGACTCGGAGAGATCGAGGGCAACGGCGGCCTGTTTCGTCGACATGCCGTCCGCGACGAGCTGGAGTACCTCACGCTCCCGCGTCGACAGCGTGATCTCGATGTCCGATGGCGTGAGGGTTGCAAAGCGGTGGAGGACCGGCTTCGTGATCTCGGCCTGGAGATAGCCCGCCCCTTGTGCCGCGGCACGCACGGCCCGCACCAGCTCGTCCGGTGCGACCGTCTTGAGGAGGTAGCCGGAGGCACCCGAGTGGAGGGCTTGTTCCACGTACTCTGGATCGTCGTACATCGACAGGATGAGGACGGGGAGATGCGGCCAGCCGTCGTGGATGCGCTCCATGGTCGCCAGACCGTCGAGGCCGGGCATCTTGACGTCCAACAGGACGACGTCCGGCTGGGACTCCTCGAGCTTCCGCAACGCCTCCATCCCGTCTGAGGCCTCTTCGACGACCTCCACCTCCGGTGAGTGCTGAAGCATGAACCGCAGCCCTTGCCGGAGGACCGGATGGTCGTCCACGATCATGATCCGAACCGGTGTCATGTCCGCTCCTCGAGGGGGACCCTCACATCGATTACGGTGCCGGCCGCGCTCGATGTGACGTTGAAGGTGCCGCCGACCGATTCCGCACGCTCTTTCATCAGCCACAAGCCGAGGCCGGTGTGGGCCTCATCGTCGATGCCCGTTCCCACGTCCGCAACCCGCAGCACCAGGTCGCCGTTGTGGCCGGCGACCCGCACCTCCCCTGCGAGCGTGTCGGCGTGCTTGGCGATGTTCAACATGGCCTCCTGGGCGATACGAAACACCGGCATCCTGGTCTCCAGGGGCGGTTCGGGGAACTCATCGATCTGGAGGTCGACCCGGAGTCCGTAGTCCTCGTTCATCCGCTCGGCGAGACCACGCAAGGATGCCGCCAGGCCGACGTCCTCGATGACCGACGGGTGCAGCTCGTGCAGAAGCCGCCGCAGCCTCTTGCTGGACTGTCCGACGATTGCCTCGAGAGAAGCCAGTTCGGCGTCTCTTTCGTCCGGTGTGGCCGCCATGAGGCCCCGTATCCCGAACAGGACCCGGTGCAAGTCCTGACCGAGACCGTCGTGGACCTCACCGACGATGCGTCTCCGTTCCTCTTCCTGAGCGGTGACGAGCCGCTCCATGACGTCCTTGAGCTGGGCCCGGTTCGTCTCTACGTGGTGGTACAGCTCGGCCCGGTCCACACCGAGCCGGAGCTCTTCGATCGCGCCTTCGATCACGGCGGGCCCGGTGGGCATGCCGTGATCGCTCTCGTGACGGCACGCGATCAGCATCAACAGGCCATTCTCTGACTCGGCGGTGGCCCGCTGCGGTGCGCAATCCGACTCCGGGGCATTCTGCAGCTTGTCGATGCACGAAGCATCGCCTGCCAGTCCGAGCACCTCGATCTCGGCGGTATCGCCGGTCCGCACCAGGGCGACACAGTGATAGCCCCCCGCATCCCGGAGCAACCGGACGGTCTCGGCCGCGATCTGCGACGTGTCGAAGCTCCCTCCGGTGGTTCTCGCCACGTCGAGCAGGGTTTCGAGCTCCGCGGAGCGGGTTTCGGCTTCGCGCCGGCGGCGTTGCACGGTTGCGATGAGGTTGCCGAACGCGGAAGCGAGAAACACCGCGAGGATGCCGAGCCCGGCTCCCACGCTGACCCGGGTCACCCACCGCACGCCGGCGACGGCCGAGTTGAGCCGATCGAGCGAGTGGTACACCTCCCAGATCGCCACGGTCTCGCCGTCCTCGACGACCGGGATGTAGGTCTCGAGCAGGGAGTCGCCCAGACCCAGTTCGTACTGGTTCTCGTCGTGGGAAAGGTCGGAGACGTGCGATGTGGGACCTGCAAGCGGATCGGCATGATCCTCAGTCTCGAACGCGAAGGTCCTGCCGATGAGGGCGCTCTCGTCCGAGTAGATGATCGTGCCGTCGACGGTCCAGAGCTTGACGCGGACAAAGTCGCCCCGGAGGACGGCCTGGTTGACGAACGCATCGAGAGCGGTGATGTCTGGCTTTCCCCCCGCGACGAGCGCTTGAGTGCTCGTCAGTGCGCCGAGCACCGCCTGATCCGACTCGATCTGCGCTTCCAGGAAGCGGGTCTCGACTTCGCGGGGGATGAACCAACCGAGACCGATGGCGAGGAGACCGGCCGCGAGGACCCCGGCGAGTGAAAGGCGGGCCCACGTTCCGAGGTCGCGCCACCAGGAGAGACGGGGCCCGAGACGCTGTGGAGCCGGTGCGGAGTCTGCGGCCATCAGTGGCCAGGGTAGGTCGGTGATGGCTGCGTGCGGCTCATCAGGCTGCTATGTCCAGCGGTGGGCTCTCGAGCTGGGCCACGACGATGAGCCGTTCCCGTGCGCTGCCCTTTGGCGTGCAGGTCGTCAGTGTCAGGGTGGCCGCATCCGTCGCTCGCAGCGGGGAGAGGTCGGTCGGTGCGACGACGTGCTGATGCTGCACGAGGTAGCGATGCGAGGCGGTGGGGGTGTCGAGAACGATCACGTCCCCCGGTTGCAGCAGGTCGATGTCGTAGAAGGGCTTGGTGAAGGTCGTGCGATGTCCCGAGACGACGACGTTGCCGGAGTAGCCCGGGTATGCGGTTCCCGGATAATGCCCTGGTCCCATCTTGAGGTCGGTTCTGCCTACTCCTTCGACGACCGCCTGGGCGACACCGATCGATGGGATCCGGATCGTGACATCGACGAACGCCGAAGGCGGAGGTGCAGGTGCCACCTCCGGCGTAGCAGGAGGAGCCGGGACTGCGGGTGCGAGGGCAGGGTCGGGAGCAGATCGCGACGCATCCACGACATCGGGCGACGGAAGGACGATGACCTGACCGTCTGCGGTCTGTGGGAGTGCGCCGACCTCGAAGGACACGATCTCAGACTCGAAATCCGAGGATACGGCGCCGTATGCGGCCGAAACCGCGTTGCCGTAGCGAGGGATGCGGGCGTCACGCTCTACCGCAAGCGCCTGTTGATTCCACTCGCCGACCGCCTGCTCGAATGCGGGTAGCGCCAGCAGGCCGAGCCCGAGTACGACCATCCCTGTCGCCACCGCGGCAGCGAGGGCGCGCCGGACGTTGCGTCGGTGAGTAGCATCGATCCTGCGGATCGGCGGTCCGACGGTGACGACACCCTCCCATGGATCCCGCATGGTGTCAGCCCGTCTTCCTCAACCGCAGCAGGACGAACCCTCCGACGACGACGAGGGCGAGTCCGGTGAACGGCAGGATGCTGTCCTCGGGTCCGGTCATCGGAAGCTGGCCGCCTCCGCCTCCGCCTCCGCCTCCGCCTCCGCCGCCTCCGGCTCCACCGCCGGCTGCGGCCTGAACGGTGATCGTGCCGGTCATCCCCAGCGCCTCATGGACCGTGCAGACGTAGGCGAACGTGCCTGCCGTATCGAAGGTGCGGGAGAACGTGGTTCCATCGTTGGCGTGCGGGGTGCCGGAGCTGACGCCGTCTGCGAACGCCACGTCGTGGAATCCTCCGTTCCAGGTGAACGTGACGGTGTCCCCCACACTCACGCTCGGACTAGCAGGGGTGAACGTGTTGTCCGGCGTGAGCGAGACCGATGTGGTCGCAGCGAACGCAGGGCCGACGAGCAGTAGCCCGAGCAGGATCCCGGTGATCGCCGTTGCAAAGGTGAATCTCTTCTTCATGTGAGCTCGTTCTCCTTCCAGGGGAGTGGTGCGGTGCGGCTCCGTCGCCAGCGCCCGTACAGGAAGACCAGGCTGGCGGCCAGGAGCAAGATGCCGATGAGATGCCACGGGATGATCCAGACGGTGTGCTGGGTGAGGATGACGGGAACGTCGTCCGGTCCGACCTGGTAGACGAGCTCGCTCGTCACCGTCACCTTGCCGAAGATCGGCACCGAGTCCCACGATGTCTCGAATACGTGCCTCGTGCCCCGGAGTGCCGTATGGGGCCCGACCTTCGTCTCCAAGCTGCTGGCCCCCGGCCAACTCCGATACGTGTGGACACCGCCGGTCACGAGATGGGCGTTCCCTGTGTTGTCAACGGTGACTGCGACGACGACTTCCGGGTCGAAGAATCCGTTCCAGCGGACACCGATGTCGGTACCGCTGACCTGAGCGGATCGTCCGATGGTTTCGCCGGCCGATGTCACTTCGATGAGGAGCGTCACTCCGATTCTCCCGGCCGGGAGGATGCCGTCGTCTCCTTCGATCGGTCTGCTCTGGAGAAACGCAAAGGCGTGGTATCCGCCTGAAGGCGTGTCCTCGGGCACATCGATCTGCAGGAGCATTTCGGTCCGTTCGGTGGCCTCGAGACCGACGGCCGTGCCTTTGAGGCTGACCCACCGGCTTGCAGTGAAGGCCAGGGCGTCGACGTCGATGAGGTCGCTCTGGGGGATGCCGATGTCATCGACGTAGGCGTCGAGTTCGAGGGCCGTCCCTCCCCGGTTCCAGACCTCGATCGGGACCTGAATGGAGTCCCCCGGCTCCGCTCTGATGTCGAGCCGGGAGGGACTCACCACGAAGTCGACAACGGGATCCGCGGCGTTTTCTGCAGCCGCCGCGGATCCCGTCACCAGCGAGGCCAACACGAGAAGTGCTGCAGGCACTCCAAGTGGGCGTCTCATATGTGTCGCATGCCTCCTAGGGCTGGGTCACCGTGTAGAGGACCGTGGTCTGGAAATTCGTGCCTGCCGGATCGGTCGGCAGCAGG
>JBHHXA010000121.1:0-7198 GCA_046756805.1 Acidimicrobiia bacterium | reverse complement strand
TGAGATCCGCAGCCGTCAGCGTGCCCTCGGCGAGGAGACCGTCCGGGTCGACGCCTCCCGCATCGAAGCCGAACAGGAAGGCGGCCACCGGTCCGTTGGCGTCCGACTCCCCGATGTGGACGTGCGCCTGCGTGACACCAACGACGTCCTGGGCGTAGATCCGGAAGCCGACAGACGTCTCGTCGGCGCTCACAGCGAACGACGTGAAGCCCGATCCCGCACTCATGAGCGGCGGCACCTGGTCATCACCCGAGAGCGATGCGGACAGTTGCAACGGCGCGGCGCGGATCTGTCCTCGCAGCTCGCCGGGGGGGTTGGCGACCGTGTGAATGTTGACGTAGGCATCGCCGGAGCGGAGCTTGCTCACCAGGTCTGTCATCGATGCGACGGCGCCTGTGAGGTCCGCCTCCATCAGCGTGCCTTCCGAGAGCAACCCGTCGGAATCGACGGCCGGATCGGCAAAACCGAAGAGGAAGGCCGCCACCGGTCCGTTGGCGTCTGCGGCTCCGATATGAATGTGCGCCTGGGTCACACCCACGAGGTCGTGGGCGTACAGCCGGTAGTCGATCGTCGTTTCGTCCCCGCTGACGGCGAGTGAGACGAATCCCGACCCCGCGCTGGGCACCGCGGTGGGAATCTGGTGGTCACCGGACAGATCGGCGATCAGCACGCTCGCGCTGTCCCCCGTTCCCGCACTCGCACCGCCGATGCCCAACGCTCCGAGCACGGCGACGACCGCGAGCAATAGAAGCCTTCTCATCATCCTCCCCTTCCAAGAGCAGGTGTCCTTCGCCGGGAGCCGGGCGATCGATGGTCCGCCCCTTCAGCAGGACCAACGCGCCCGTGACGAACACGGCACTCGAAAGGGTCTACGTCGCGCCGGGCGTTTCGGTTCGCAGGATCGAGGGAGGCGTCATCCGGTGACGACGACGGTGCCCAGCATTACGTCGGGGTGGACGCGGCAGAAGTACGGGAACGTCCCGGAGGCGGCGAAGGGGTCGGAGAGAAACGTCTGGCCTCCGGTGAGGAACCCGGAGTCCCAGAGTCCATCGTTCGACGTCGCGGTGTGCACGATCGGGTCGTCGTCGTTGGTCCACCGGATCCGGTCGCCGACTGCGATCGAGATCGTGGTAGGGGCGAACCGTCGGTCGAAGAGCATCGACACGCTCCTGGTCGTCCCACCGGGTGCCGTCGTCGACGACGCCACCGTCGTGGTAGTGGTCGTCGGCGCTGCCGTGGTCGTCGGCGCCGCGGTGGTGGTCGGCGGCACCGTCGTGGTGGTCGTCGTCGGGGGTGGGGCCGTGGTCGTCGACGCCGCGGTGGTGGGCGGCGGCGCCGTGGTCACCGTGGTCGTGATACCGCTCGCTGCGGACGTGGACGTCGTCGTGGTGCCGACGGTGCTCGTGGTGGTGCTGCTGATTGCGGGTGCAACGGACGTCCCCGGAGAGGCGATCGTCGTCGAGACGATGGTCGTCGGGGAGGCGGTATCCGGCGTCGTTGTGGTCGCCTCGGTCGCGGTCGTCGCCGGTCCTGCGCTGGGCCCGCTGCCGGGCTCACTCGACGAGCACGAGGAGGCCACGATGGCGAGCGCCAGGCCGAACGCGAGCGGTGCGGTTCGCCGGTTGAGAAACACCTGGAGTCGACTCGGAGCCATGCCCGGGAGTACGCAGGGTCGTCCTCCATGGTTCCCACCGGGCCCCACATCGGCGGCCCGATCGACCCATCTCTGTGAGCGGGATCCGGCTCATCGGATCGGGAGGGCCCGGTCGGAATCAGCTCCAGAGTCTCGATCCCAGACCCGATGCCCGCTCCACCGAACGGCCGATTGCGCCACGGATCACCGCCTCGCTCCCGATGAGCGTCACCTCCCGGGCTGCCCTCGTCGTGGCCGTGTACAGAAGCTCCCGCGTGAGGAGACGCGACGTCTCCCGAGGGAGGGACACCACGACCTCGTCGAACTGCGACCCCTGGCTCTTGTGGATGGTCATCGCATGGACCGTTGTGTGCTCCCCGAGATACGTCAGGGGAAAGGTGCGCACACCACCCCGCTCGAACACTGCACGCAGACCACCGGCGGTCTGGACCGTCACCCCGATGTCGCCGTTGAACAGACCCAACCGATAGTCGTTGCGCGTGATCATGACGGGCCGCCCGGGATACCACTGCCCCCCATATCGGAGACCCGTGAACTGCTGGTCGAGGGCCGCCTCGATCTCGCTCCGCCACCACGCGACGCTGCCCGGACCCTCCCGATGTGCACACAACACCGCCAGCGAGCTGAACGCTGCCAGCGCCTCCTCCTCGCATCCGGGAGCGGCCGCGATCTCCACCAGCCGTGCCCGCTGTGTCAGGACCCGCTCCAACAGCCGGTCGAATCCCGGCGCCGTTCGATCCTGCACCCAAACCAGGCCCTCGGCCCGGCTGCGAAGGAGGTCTATCGCCGCAACTGCCTCGCCGCGGCGGACCGCGTCTGCGAAGTCGGCGATGGAGCCCTGCGCCTCGAACCGATGCACCTCGTCCAGAACCACGACACGGTCCGCCACCGCGGGCACTGCGGGCACCGCGGGCACCGCGGCCGGCCGCTCGTGAGCATCTGCGGCGGCCGGGCCCACGATGTCCGCAAGGACCGTGCCCGCCTCGATCGACTCGAGCTGGAACGGATCACCGACCAGGACCACGGCAGCGTCCGCCCGCACCGCCGCCATCAGCTTTGCAGCGAGGGGCAACGACACCATCGACATCTCGTCGACGATCACCACGTCGTGCGGCAGTCGATTCCTCTCATGGTGACGGAATCTGCCCCGTCCCCAGGCCCGCCCCAGCAGTCGGTGGATCGTGCTCGCCTCCACGCCGAGGAGCGCCTCGCTGACAGCCGGATCGTCCAC
This sequence comes from Acidimicrobiia bacterium, assembly GCA_046756805.1. GTDB lineage: Bacteria > Actinomycetota > Acidimicrobiia > Spongiisociales > UBA5794 > CAMYMC01. The sequence goes on along the minus strand of JBHHXA010000121.1, from coordinate 4,313 downwards.
GTCGGCAGCGAATCCTGCCACCGCCTCCCCGAGCCTGGCAGCCGCCTTCCCGGTGGGAGCACAAAGTGCGACCTGCGGGAACTCCCCTTCGGGACCCCGAGCCAGCGTCGCCAGCAGTGCCCCTACCGCGTGCGTCTTCCCCGTGCCCGGACCACCGGCGATGACCGTCAGCTTGCCGGTGAGCGCCCGCTCCACCGCAACACGCTGGTGGTTGACCGAGCCCGCGGGCTCGCTGGGCAACACCTGTTCCAGCGATCGGCGGGTCTCAGCCGTCAGCACCGCGGGCGCCGTCCCGATGCGGGCGTCGACGAGATCGAAGACTTGCTCCTCGTACCGGAAGTACCGTTCCAGATACAGCCGATCGTCCACGAGCACCAGCGGTTCGTCGCCGCTCCCATCTCCGACGATGCCGCTCTTGGCGACCGCAGCCGCCCATGCGGCCGGATCGGGCCAGGGCAGGTCGTCGACGACATCCGGAGCCTGGCCATCGACCACGACGGCATCACGCTGGATGGCGAGTCTGATGCACACGTGCCCGAACCGGGCGCCGCGCACAGCCAGCGCAGCGGCCAGGAGCACGCGGTCGTCGGTCTCCCCGCACAAGCGACCGATCGCCGCCGCAGCGTGGACATCCAGAGGAGCCAGGACCCTCGCCTCGTTGAAGGTCGCAAGAAGACCTCGCGCGCCGACGGCAGCGTTTGGCTCGTCCAGTGCCGCGACGATGCGGGAGGGCAACGTCATGGCGCTCTTCCCGCAAACAGGTCGCTCAGGGCAACGATCATCTCTGCTGGGGGCAACCACCGCGCCACCCCGCAGCGCTCCCCTGCGATGACCGGCGTCTCGTGGCCGATCATGCCGCGGATGAACAGGTACCTCGAGCCGCCGAGGTGGGCGCCGGGCTCGTAATCAGTGAGTCTCCACTGGAGGTAGCGGTGCAGCGCGACCTGGTAGAGCAGCGCCTGGAGCACGTAGTTGCCGTCGTGCATCGCGGCTGCGAGAGGCCGCGGCCCATAGTCGGCTGCAGAAGGAGCACTCCCGAGGGCCGGTAATGCATTCGACTTGAAGTCCATGACGACATAGCGGCCGGCCTCCTGGTCGGGCACAACGGCGGTGAGGTCGATGGCGCCGGTGAGGAAGCCGTGGAATCGGGGATTCGCCAGGTCCCGAAGTCGGAAGGCGTATGCCCGGTGCGGGTCATCCTCGGGCAGATGATCGAGCATGATCGCGCCGACGTGCGACAGGGATGTCGGACCCGCCGTCGTGCGTACGGGGAATTCGAAGTCCATCTCTTTGAGGGATCCAGCCGGGTCGAGCTCACGCAGCGCGGGGGATCCGGCCCCTGGGCCGAGGGGTGTCTCGATCGCTGCGACCATCCCCGTGACGAAGGCGTCGGTGTCGAAGACCCACCGCGCATGACGGGTCGCACGGATCAGCTCTTCCCTGATGGCTCCTTCGAGGTCTGGAGCATCGAAAGAGAGGCGCTCGAAGATCTCGTGGACCAGCGATCCGAACCGGGCGCCCCGGGGCAACTCTGCCATTGGAAGCTCGCCCGCCGACGCTGCCGGGAGCTCTTCGTCCGCAGCGGCCTCGTCGACGCGATCGGGTCGCTCTGCGGTGTCCGCATCGCCTGTGAGCGGGCGGTCCGGCGACAGTGACGAGAACGACACCCGTCGCCACAAGTGGTCCAGAGACCTGCCGAGGCGGGCGCGATCGAGCGGGGTCGGCGCCGCCGGATCTCTCTCGTGGTGGACCGGGGCTGCGGGTTCGGTGAGGACGGTCTGGGCGATCGTGCCGCGACCGGCTTCGATGAGCCAATCGATCGCTTCATCGCCGGCGTCGCCACGGGTCAACAGCTCGTGGAGCTTGGTCGTCTCTGAGTCCCGGGTGTTCTCGACCCACCACACGACGAGGTGGTGCCTCGCCCTGGTGAGCGCCACGTACAACAGCCTCCCTTCCTCGGCGACGTCCTCAGCCATGGCTGCCGCCCGGTGAGCGTCGAAGTTGGGCGAGTCGGATCCGCCGACCTGAATGAGGCGGGGGCGTGGCCGACCCGCCGCGACTGGTGCCGGATCATGGAAGATCGGGATCTGCGGCTTCACACGTGGCGCATCCCACAGAAAGGGCGCCAGCACAACGGGGTATTCGAGTCCCTTGGCGCCATGGATGGTCTGGACCTGCACGGCGGCGGCGTCGGTCTGGAGCCGACGCTGGCGAGACTCCGGATCCTCCACGTTGGCCTCGGCGTTTGCGGCCGCCTCGGCCATGGCAGCTTCGAGCCACACCACCAGCGACCCGACCCGACCCCGGCGCCATGCGGCGTGAAGCTCCTCGGCGATGTGGGCAAGGTCGGTCATCGTTCGTTCGCCGTCTGGCTCGGCGAGAACCCGGGCTGCCAGCCGGGTCCTGCGATCCAGATCGGTCAAGAGCGCCGGCAGGCCCCGGTCGTGCAGCAGTGCGCGCCACCGTTGGAAGCTGCTTTGCAACTCCAGCGCCCTCCCTTCGCTGAGGTGCGCGACCTCGGCCAGGCTCATCCCCACGAGCGAAGTCGTCGCACCCATCCGCACTCGATCGAGGCGATCGGGACGCTCCACGGCATGGAGGAAGCGGCGCCACGATTCCGCCGGCGCCGTGGTGAGAACGCCACCGCTGCGCGCTGCGACGGATGGAACGCCTGCGAGCCCTAGCGCGCGCCGCACGAGGTCGACCTGGATACGGGTCCGGCAGAGGACGGCGATATCGCCCGCTCCGATGGGGCGCTCGTCGTCGTCTTCGACGAGGGTCACACCAGAGCCGAGCAGCCGTGCGATCTCGGTTGCCACGTCGGCGGCCACGGCGCGGCGTGCGGCGTCGATGAGGAAGAAGGGCCTGTTCTTGTAGCGCGGAATCGGGAAGGCGGGAGAGAACCGGCGGATCTGGAGCGGGGCCCCGGCGCCGTGGATACGACCTGCAACGTGGTGCTCCGCGGGTTCCACGGTGTGGTACGCGATTCGCGGATCGCCGAAGGTCGCTCCCGCAAACAGCGCATCCAGGGCCGTGACGAGTGGGCCGTCGCTCCGCCAGTTGGTCTCCAGTGTGCGCCGGGCGTCTGCACCATCGACGGCGGCCAGATAGGACTCGACATCTGCACCGCGGAACCCATAGATGGCCTGCTTCGGATCGCCGATGACGACGAGTCGGGACTCGTCGAAGACGGCCCGGATGACTTGCCACTGGATCGGATCGGTGTCCTGGGACTCATCGACGAGGGCTACGGCATACCGTCTGCTGAGCACCTCCCGAGCGCTCTCCCCGATCCGGGCGTCGGTCAGGGCATCGCGAGCTTCCACCAGACCGTCGTCAAAACTGACCACGCCGTCGGCACGCATCCGGCGGTGGAGCATGTCTCGCATATCGGCGGCCATCTCTGCCCTCACCCTGGGCAGTCCCTCAGCCGTGGCAACGTCGGGAAGCACCCGCGCATCGGGGGTCTCGACGACCGCGGCGCCGATGGCGGCGGCGTCTTTGACCGAGAGCGGAGCACGACCGCTTCCCCCGGCAAACCGAGCCACGATGAGGTCTGCGGCCGCACGCCGCAGCAGCAAGTGGCCGACCTCCCCCGGCTCCATGCCGGCCGACAGCCGGGACCGGAACCCGAGATGAGCGAGGAGACGTTGCGCAAAGCCATGGATCGTGAAGATCTGGGCCCGGTCGAACCTCGTGAGCGCGGCGTCGATGCGAGCGCAATACAGCTCACGCCGCTCCGCTGATGCCTCAAGCAGCACCGCCAGGTGCTCGTCGGCATACTCGCCCACCGCGTCACCCTGGAGACTGCGCAACGAGCCGACCATCCGCCTTCTGATCCGGCTCTTGAGCTCCGCAGTCGCGGCCCTGGTGAACGTGACCACGAGGATCTCCTCCAGAGTGAGCCCCTCCTCGGCGACGAGTCGTGTGACCGCCGCCGCGATGGTGAACGTCTTGCCCGTACCGGCGCTGGCCTCGATGATCGTCCGCCCCTGCCCCAGAGGTATTGCGGGGTCGTACCGGGTGGGTGCCGTCATGCCTTCTTCTCCACGAGCAGCGGGAGAATGGGCGCCCAGAGCCTTTCGGCGTACACGGGGAAGTCGCCTGCTACGAGGGCTGCCGTGTCGCCGAGATGGGGGAACAGAAGCTGGTTGGCGGGGTCGGTCGCCTCGGGAGCGAAACGGTCGGTCTCCCACGCCTTCTTCGCCGCGGCGGTCGCGGCCGCGAAGCTGGTTCCTACGTTGCGTTGCCACGCATGGGCGGTTTCGCCCATGAGGGGGATCGGATGGGACATTCCCTCGACGTACAGATCG
>JBHHXA010000120.1:0-7234 GCA_046756805.1 Acidimicrobiia bacterium | reverse complement strand
CACGCGGGACGATTCCCGCTGCGCCGTCTCGGCCACGAGGACGACCACAGAGAAGTCACATGCGGTCCTCTACGATGCAGTATCTGGGCACTCTGCCCCTAGCTTGCGGCACCGTCTTACGGCATCCTGCAGCCGTACGCCGCCAAGACGAGGGAGTACCGACGTGCGTTCGTTCCTGAGGCTGAACTCCCGCACGCTCATCGTCGCGTTCGTGCTCATCATCGGGCTCGCGGTGACGACCGGAGCGACTACGGGGATTAGCGTCGGCATCTCCCTGGCGTTGCTCTTGCTCGTCACGGCCGTAGCGGCGCTTCTGTACCGGTGGCGGGGTGGTAGCCGGCTGGACGAGCCATTGTCCCGTCCCGGCATGGCCGCGAGCATGGCTGCCGCCTTCGCACTGGTGGCGCTGGCAATCCAGGCAGTCCCCTACGGGAGAGCCCACTCGAACCCGCCCATAACTGCAGAACCGTCGTGGGACAGTGCGCTTACGCGAGAGCTGGTGGTTCGTACCTGCTTCGCCTGCCACAGCAACGAGGTCGACTACCCGTGGTACGCATCGGTCGCGCCCATCTCCTGGACGATCCAGATGCACGTCGACGAGGGCCGGTCGGAAGTGAACTATTCGGAGTGGGACCGTCGCCACGGAGAAGGAGACGACTCGGCGGAGTCTGTCATCGAGGGCGAGATGCCGCCTCGCTATTTCACCGCATTCGGCCTCAACGATGATGCCCGCCTCACGGACTCAGAGCGTGCAGACCTGATCGCCGGGCTCCGGGCGACATTCGGAGAGGACGAGGAGAGCGGCGACGAGGAGCACGGCGGCGGCGACGACGACGACGACTGAACCCGTCGGCCTCTCCAACCGCAATCCCAAGAAGCGCGAGTTACGCCCGTCGCGCGCGGACACGACCCATCGATGCTTCCGTTGCCCGAACCGGCCGCGCGCCACCCCACTTCCCTATCGTGCGGCGCAGGGAGCCGAAAGGGACAAGGTGGCCCAGGACCTCATCGACGCGATCGTCGGCATGCGCGAGATCGAGGCGGAGCGCATCGCCCGAGCAATGCTCGACACGGGGACCGATCCGCTGGAACTGCTCGACGCGGCCAAAGCAGCGATGGAGATCATCGGCACCCGTTTCGAGGAAGGCAGTTGCTTCATCCCGGAGCTCATCCTGGCCGGGGAGATGCTGCGCACGATCTCGGACATGATGAAGCCCCGTCTCGCGGGGAGCGACCCGCGGGGCGTGCTGGGCAAGGTGGTGTTCGGCACGGTCCAGGGGGACATCCACGACATCGCCAAGGACATCGTCGTGTTCATGCTCGAAACGAGCGGTTTCGACGTCACCGACCTCGGGGTGGACGTGCCTGCGACACGATTCGTCGAAGCGGCTCGCGACACAAACGCTGACATCGTCGGTCTCAGCGGCTTCCTCACGCTTGCGTTCGACCCCATGCGGGACACGATCGCGGCTGTGCGAGCTGCGGGCCTGGGAGAAGTGCCCGTCATGATCGGTGGCGGCCAGGTGGACGACCGGGTGCGCGAATACACGGGTGCAGACGCGTACGGGAAGGATGCCATGGCGGCGGTATCGCTCGCCAAGCAGTGGGTCGGAGCGTCGTGAGGCCGCAGGGGTGCGGTCGACGGCGGCTCAGAACACCAGGCCGGGCGCGATGAGCAACTTCCCGGAGAACTGGGGCGACCTCAGCGAGGAGCAACGCCTCGACCACCGCCTCACAGCCTGGGCCTCCCCGGGCGAGAAGCACTTTGCGACGCCCGATGCGGCTGCGGCCTACGAGCGGAGGGCGATGCGCTTCGCCGACGTCGTGCGCCTCCGCCAACCCGACCGCGTGCCGCGGCTTCTGGCCGCCGGCGCCTTCGTGAGCACATACGGAGGAGCGACGCACGGCGAAGTCATGTACGACTATGAACGCGGCGCTGCCACGGTGATCAAGTTCCACGAGGACTTCGACCTGGACTACCGGGCCCCGGGACGGGCTCTACCCGAGCCGGTGTTCGACCGCCTGGGATATGTGAGCTACCGGTGGCCCGGAGGGACGCTCGCACCGCATCAGCAGTACCAGGCGGTCGAGGGTGAGTACATGACGGTCGATGAATACGACGACCTCATCGCCGACCCCGAGAGTTTCCTCCAGCGCGTCTACCTACCTCGCATCTTCACCGAGGTCGGGGGATGGAGCACGATCCCTTCATTCCTCGGGTCCGTTGAGTTGCCCTTCCTGCCCTCGATGATGGCCCGCTTCGGCGACCCCGAGGTGCAGGCCGCGTTCGACGCATTCCTGGAGGCGGGGGCGATGGCCTGGGACTGGAAACGGGCCATGTCCGTCGTCACGACCAAGGTCCAGGGCGAGTTGGGGTATCCGGCCCTCACCGGCGGCTACACCAAGGTGCCCTTCGACTTCGTCGGGGACACGCTGCGCGGCACACGGGGCGTGATGCTGGACATGTTCCGCGATGCCGACAAGCTGCTCGCAGCGTGCGAGGCGATCGCACCGCTTGCGGTGAGGCTGGCCGTCGACGCCGCCAACACCAGCGGAAACCCGTTCTCCTACGTCGTCCTGCACAAAGGGGCGGATGCGTTCATGTCGACCGATGACTTCGCCCGGTTCTACTGGCCGGGATTCAGGGCGATCATCGACGGCATGCGAGCTGAGGGCATCGTCCCACTCCTCTTCGTCGAGGGCAGCTACGACAACCGGCTCGACCTCCTCGCCGACGCCGGTGTTCCGTCCGGCACGACGTTGTGGATGTTCGACCAGACCGACATGACCGAAGTGAAGCGAAAGATCGGCCCCTGGGCCGGCATCGGAGGCAACGTGCCCGCCTCGCTGTTCAAGGTGGGAACTCCCGAGGCAATGGAGGCCTACGTGCGCGAGTTGATCGAGATCGCAGCCCCCGGGGGTGGCTTCTTCCTGGCCCCCGGAGCAGGGATCGACGATGCCACGGAGGACAACGTACGGGCCTACCTGGCCGCGGGCCGGGCGCTCGGAGCATACTGACCTGTCGGGTCAGAGGACGCGGACGGCGCCGCGCCACTGGTCCGAGCGCGGTGCCCCACCCGGGGAGCGGAACCCTCCCCCCACTACACTCGCCCGGTCACCAACCGGGAGGTCGAAGGCGTGGCTGCTCTCCTCGTTCACAACCAGCCGCCCCTGCCATGACCACCTTTCACGGAGCCCTCTTGCGCGAACGCGGGCTGTCACGGCCCTATGCGGAAACGCGTCCGCTCGAAATCGTAGAACTCGAGCTGCCCGATCCGGGACCGGGGGAGGTCCTCGTGAAGATCGGGGCCGCAAGTCTCTGTCGGTCCGATCTCTCGGTGGTGAACGGCGCCCGCGTTTGGCCGCTGCCGATGGTGGTGGGCCACGAAGCGGCAGGCTCCGTCGCCGCCGTCGGCCCCGGGGTCGAGCGGATCGCGCCGGGCGACGACGTCGTGCTGTCGTATCTACCTCAGTGCGGCGAGTGCGAGCGGTGCCTCGACGGCGAGGAGTGGCTGTGCGCCACAGGGTCGGCGGCCAACGGTCGCGGCGAGCTGCTGACCGGAGGCACGAGGCTCACCCATCGCGGCGAAGAGATCCACCACCACATGGGGCTCGCCGCATTCGCCGAGTTCGCATTGGTGTCGGAGGCCTCTGCCATCGGGATCCCGCCCGGTCTCGACGCGAGTGATACGTGCGTGTTCGGGTGTGCGGTGCTCTGCGGTGCCGGCACCACGCTCAACACGGCGCATGTCGCCGCGGGCCAGTCGGTGGCGGTCGTCGGGTTGGGAGCCGTCGGGCTCTCCGCGGTGCTCGGCGCACGAGCCGCGGGCGTGACGCAGATCGTCGCCCTCGACCTGCTCGAAACGAAGCTCGCGGCCGCCCGGGCGCTCGGAGCCCACCTCGTGCTCGTGGCGGACGAGGCTGCGGTCACCCGAAGCCGGGAAGTAACAGGCGGTGGCGTCGATCACGCGATCGAGGCATCCGGCACGTTGCAGGGCTTCGAACTGGCGATGGGCCTGGTGCGCCGCGGTGGGACCGTGACATCGCTGGGTCTCCCCGGCCCGGGCGTGTCCCACTCCCTCGAGCTGGCTCCGCTCGTCGCAGGTGGCGTCACCGTCCAGGGCAGCTATCTCGGGTCATGCGTCACCCAGCGCGACGTGCCCCGGTTCGTCGAGCTCTACCGGCAGGGCAGCTTCCCTGCCGAGTCGCTGGTCTCGCACCACCTCCAGCTCGAGGACATCAACGTTGCCCTCGATCGGCTGGCAGACGGCGCGGCCCTTCGCCAGGTCATCGAGTTCGGGGACTGAGCCGGGCGAGGCGGAGCCCTCGAGGGCTCTGCCGGACACATCTCCACGGTGCACAACAGGTTCCCCACCTGCCGCGCGTTGCTACTCCGGCTGCAGAGGGGCGTGCAACGTCTGCCCGGGGACCCGAATCCCGCCTCGCGCCGTTCTCGCCTCGATGGTGCCGAACCGCTCGGCCATCACGGGGGGAAGCGGCCTGCCGTTGGGCGGCGCCAGCCACAGCCGCAGCAGGTGCCGCTTGCGGTCCGGTTCCGGGTAGTCCTCGTACGGGGTGCGGGCGTGGAGGATCTGGTGATTGTGGATGAACTGGATGTCGCCGGGCCGGAAGTCCATGTCGAGACGGATGCCGTCACTGTCTGCCAGCTCGTCGGCGACATCCATCGCTTCGACTTGCTCCGGCGTGAGCCTCGCCACGTCGTCGAACCGCTGCGCCGCCGTGATGAAGTCACGGTTGTAGGTCGTCGTGAGAAGCCCCTCATACCGGTGAAAGATGGGCATCTGGTAGTGCGGCCCCTTGCCCTCGGGAATCTCTCCCTTGCGATCCGTCGTGAACGGCTTCTCCATCACCGCAACCAGATCCGGCCTCGTCGCCATCATCTCGTTGTACACGGTCACCGAGCTGGCGATCTTGCTCTGCCCACCCGACTTGGCCGTCTGCAGACACAGCAATCCAACGATGGCCAATTCCTCGAGGTGCCGCTGTTCGACTCCGGGATCGCCGCACTGCTCAACGTCGGTTCGGGCCACGTTCTCGCAGGTGCCGAGGGAGGGCTCAGCGGGAATCGCCACCCCTCGATCGCGCCGTATCAGACCTACCGCGCCTCGGATCGCGTGTTCGTGCTCGCGGTCGGATCACAGCCGCTGTGGGCACGAACCTGCGACCTCATAGGACGCCCCGACCTGGTGGGCCATCCCGATTTCGCAACCAACGATCGGCGCGTGGCAAACATCGACCGTCTCGAAGCGGAACTAGAGGAGGCCCTGGCGGCGAGAACCGCAGACGAGTGGATCGGTCTCTTCCAGAACGCCGGCGTGCCCGCCGGACCCGTCAACACGGTCGCCGAGGCCTTTGCGCTCGCCGATGAGCTGGAGCGCGATCTCGTGGTCCACACCCCTACCGACGGCGACGGCATGTTCGTTTCGACGAGATCGCCGATGCGGCTCTCGAACCACCCCACACGGGTTCGTCGCGCCCCTCCGGCACTCGGCCAGCACGACGACGGTCTGAGAGCCTGGTTGTCGGCAGACGAGACGGAGCAAGCCTGAGAAAACGGGCTCCGCGCCAACGCAGCCATCCGAACCTCTGCGGATCGCGCGCATCCAGGTCCCCCGCCGAGCTCGGTTGGGTCGCGGCTCGGGACGCCCTACTCGGGGTGATCCAAATCGCGCCCGGAATTGCTCACGCTCCGAGGACGGGAGTCGGCAGCCCCGCCAGGAGAATGAACCAGCCGCCGACGGCCACAAGGACGACACCTCCCCACCGTTTCACCGCAGCACCGGTCATACGCACCGGTCTCAGAGCTGCATCGCTCGCCACAGACACCGTCACAGATGCAGCCATCAGGAGGACGACGAAGATCACCGCAGCAGTGGCGATCGCCCATCCGGCGCTGCGGGCGTCGACCGTGAGCGATTGCGCCGCCAGACCGGCGAGCAGGGGTCCCGTTCACCCGAAGCCGGCCAGGAGGTAGCCGAAGCCGTAGAGCACGTCGCCACCCGCCCGGCTCGAAGAACGTGAGGGGTCGAAGACACGGCCGGCGGTCGCGGCAACGCGATCCAGCCACGCCATCCGCAGCACGACCCACCGTGTCTGCCGGAGGCCGAACCCGACGAGCAACAGCCCGACCGCGACACGAAACGCTCGCCCCGAGCCGCTGTCGAACGCTACGACGCTCCCGAGGGCCCCGCCGCTCACCGTGATGATCGACCCCAGGAGTCCGAGCAAGACGGTGACGCCGGCGCCCATCGTGAAAGCACTCGCCACCGCGTTCCGCGGGGAGTCGGCCGCCCGGCGGGCCAGAAAGGTCAAGAGGAGAGGGAACGAGCAGGGCGAGAAGAACGCGGCAAACCCGGTCGCAGCGCCGAGGACCATGATGCCGGCGCCAACCGACCGATCCGAGCCGGCGAACTGCACGAAGCCGGTATATCCGGCGAGGCCGACGACGAGCACGCCGAACGCCACGGCCGCGAATCGCGCTCGACTTCGCCTCCGGTGTGCGGCTTCGGTGGGTCCGGACTCCAGCTCGCCACTCATGACGACGAGAGTACGGCTTCGAGCCGCCTGAAGGTCAAGAGCTTCGAGGCGGGTGAGCGCAGCCCATCACGGTGCGCCGAACCACACCGCTGAGGCTTCACACCGGGAGGACACGACGTCGGGGATCCATTCGATGGTGGCGCCTTCCTCGAGGCTGAAGCCACCGCCGCCGATCAGGAGCGGTTCTGGCTCCCCTGCCAGGGCGGCGGCAACCGCATCCCTCGCCTCCCCGAAGCTGTCGGCGTGCCAGACAACGATCGTGTCGTCCACGAGAAGACATCCGTCCACGATCTCGGGCACCCCGCTATGGAGCGCGTCCATCGCCGGACCGGGGTGGTGCCGGAACACCCATGCGCCGTCGATCTGGAGGGCTTCGATCTCGGGTCCTGCGACGACGGCGCCGAGGGCAGGAAGCGGCGGAGAGAAGACGAGAGGCACACACGGCGCACACTCCGGGTCGACGTCGTCGGGCCAGGTTCCGGTCCCCACGTAGGTCATCCCGTCCAGCACGAGGCTTGCGCCATAGACGAAGGGCGCCGGTCCCAGGTTGGCTGCAGCAAGCCCATCGGCCTCGGCTGCGGTGAAGTACAGCCTTCCGACCGAACACTCGTGCTCCTGCAACGTCAGCTGGATGGTGTGGCTGCTCCCATCCGCCGCCGTGACCTCCACTGCTCCG
>JBHHXA010000119.1:0-7289 GCA_046756805.1 Acidimicrobiia bacterium | reverse complement strand
GACGCACTGTGGACACAGGACGAGCGTCCGCTGAAGGACCTCGCGGACGTGGCGTTCTGCACCCGGGCCACCATCACCGGCCTCGTCGACGTGCTCGAGCGCAAGGGACTCGTCACCCGCGAGCCGAATCCGGACGACCGGCGCAGCCTGCTCGTCACCCTCACCGAAAGCGGGAGGGACCTCCGGAAGACCACTCCTACGGTCTCCGACATGTATCACGGGTGTTGCTCCGGTCTTCGCCCGGAGGAGACCCGGCAGCTGGCGGCGCTCATGGCAAAGCTCGATTCCTCACTCGCAACCTGGGAGGTCGCGCAATGAGCATCACCCACCCCACCGCCACGATCGGCCCCGCCCGCATCAGACCGATGCCGCTGCTCGGCCACTGGTTAGCAGGCTGGGCGGTGTGCACCTCGATCATGGCGGTCGGGCCCCTCGCCATGACCATGGATGCGACGCTCGTCGTACATGCCGCGGCTGCACCCGCCGTCTTCGGTGGTCTCTCGTGGCGCTACTTCATGCGCTACGGCGACACGACGCCTCTCCAGACGGCCGCTCTCTTCGCGGCACTCGTCGCCATCGTCGACTTCGTGCTCGTCGCCGTGATCATCATGCGAAGCCTCGAGATGTTTGCCAGCCCGCTCGGCACCTGGATCCCCTTCTCGCTGATCTTCGCCTCCACGTTCACCGCGGGCGTCGCGGCCCAGCGAATGAAGAAGTGCCTTACGATCGGTGGCTGAGATCGGGTTCGGTGCGCTCTTCGCCATGGGTGCGCTCTTCAACCCGTCTACACGCGAGCCACGGCGAGGAGTTCTTCGGTAGCTTCTCCGAGGGAGCATGGCTGCGTCCCGGGCGCTGGCTCGTGGACAACGTCGTGCTCCCCTATGCCACAGTGTTCGCCGTCGCTCTCGTTCTGTTCGAGGGCGTCGCGGCCATCGCGATCCTCACTCGGGGAGGCTTCGTGCAGCCCGCACTCGTGGTCGGAGCGGCGTTTGCCACAGCTGCCGCCGTCGTTTCCAGTCCCGGTGGCACGATCGCCAACCTCGGTCTGGCAGCCGCCATGGTCGCACTCGCCGTCACTCGCTGACGCGGCTACGCAGGCTTCGTCGCCATCACCGTGTACATGAGCGGGACGCGATCGCGGAGCGGCAGTGGGAGCCGCCACCGCCCATCCGAGCCCTCCTTCATGAGGTCGAGTCCCGGCCACTCGACCTCACGATGTTCGGCGAAGTGTGTCAGGGTCAGGCCGACGTCGAGCAACGAGCCGATGACCTCGGAGAGGCCGTGGCTCCACTCGTGATGCCGGGTGTGCTCGACCATTCCCGTCCCGGCATAGGACACGGCATCATCCCATGTCTGCACGGGACCCTCGAAGTAGGGATGCCGGACGACGAGGAGATCGTCGGCGCGCTCGTGGTCGAGCGACCACAGCATGGGGTGGCCCTCGCGGAGGTAGAACGTCCCTCCGGGCGCGAGAAAGTGATCGACGACGTCCGCCCAGCCGCGGATGTCGGGCAGCCAGTTGATGGCTCCGACACCCGTGACGACGATGTCGAACTGCTCGTCGAGCACCTCCGGTGCGGCATACAACTCCGACTCGATGAACCGGCCCGGGGTGCCCGACTCCGCGGACATCCGCCGCGCCGCCGTGATCGCCTTTGGCGAGAAGTCGATGCCGGTGACAACGGCGCCGAGCCGCGCCCAGGAGAGGGTGTCCTTGCCGAAGTGGCACTGGAGGTGGAGGAGTCGCTTGCCGGCAACGTCCCCGAGCACGTCCCGGTCTGCCTCCACCGTGCCGCTGATGCGAGACGGGTCGGCGATGAACCCCGGTGCGTCGTAGCCGTCGGGTCCCCAGTGGATGGCGACCCGATCGTCCCAGTTGTCGCGGTTGTCGCGGCGAGCATCGTCCATGACGCCCGGGACTCTATTCTGCGTCGATGGAGCATCTCGAATCTGCGCTCGCAGAGATCGACCGGGCCAGTCCGTGGGTGCTGGCAGCCGAGGTAGCCGCGGCCACGACAGATCTCGTCGCGTACCTGCGCGACCAGGGCGCCGAGGACCTGTTCATCGTCAGTGCCACGGAGGGAGCGGGAGACCTTCCCGAGAACGTTCCCGTCTTCTACACGAGGACGAGCGGTCCGACGATCATGAGCGGGCTCCGCGCGTACCTCGACACCATCGCAGACCCTTCTCCGGAGCTGCTGGCGGTGATCGACGACTTCGACCCCGACCGGAGGGCCCGCGTCATCGTCCCGCCGTTCCACACGGCGCCGACCGCCGCGGGCCGCCCCGTGTACGGAGGGCGCCTGCAGGAGTGGGCGGCGTTGGAGGACAAGACGGTCGTCGGGCCGATCTGGGACGAGGCCGGAATCGCCGCTGCGCAGTCCGCCGTCGTGCCCGTGAGCGAGGCGCCGGAGGTCGCACGGAGCCTCGCCGGTCCCCTCGGGACGGTGTGGGCCGCCGACAACCACCAGGGATGGCACGGTGGCGCCGATTACACCAGGCGGGTTCCCGACGAGGCGGCCGCTCTGGCCGCAGTCGCGTGGTTCTCGTCGCGTGCGCGCAGGGTCCGGGTCATGCCCTTCCTCGAAGGCCTTCCGTGTTCGATCCACGGCTTCGTCACGGCAACGGACGCGGCGGCATTCCGCCCGGTGGAGATGGTGGTGTTCCCGCACGTCTCGGGGTTCATGTACGCGGGGACGTCGACGTTCTGGGACCCGCCCGAGGCGTTCCGCGAGGAGATGCGGGCGATCGCCCTTGCCGTCGCGAAGGCGCTGCGCGACCTGGTCGGCTATCGCGGACCGTTCTCCGTGGACGGTGTGGCGACGAAACGAGGCTTCCTGCCCACCGAGTTGAACCCCCGGCTCAGCGCAGGGCTCGCCATCCAGGCCGCCGGTGCCGACCTGGCGCTCGGGTCGATCACGAGGGGATACCTTGCAGGTGACCTCGACGTCGATGCGGCATGGCTCGAGGAACAGGTCGTGACCGGAGCGGATGCCAACCGGGTCGGGGGGCTGTCGTTGTCGAGACCGTTGCGTCTCGACCCGGAGCGCTTCCATATCGCCGTGTCAGATGGCTCCGTCGCCGAAGTCACAGAGGACGACGCGGACGCCACCGTCGACGTGGGCTCTGCGCCGCAGGGATCGTTCATCCGGGTGCGATTCGACCAGACGAAGATCGCTCCTGGCCCTTCCATTCTGCCGTCGGCGGCTGCGGTTGCGCGCTTCGCGGACGAGCGGTGGGGTCTCGACCTGCCCGACTTCGAGATGCCGTCCGACCCGTTCAGCTGAGCGGGACACCGCCGGTCTCGTCCGCCAGCGTCTTTGGCGTGCTCGCGGCGCGACCCCACCCACCGAGCAGATGGAAGTGGAGATGGAACACGGTCTGACCCGAGCCGGCGCCGGAGTTGACGATCATGCGATACGTACCGTCCAGCCCCTCGGCGTCTGCGACCGAGGCCGCCAACTCGAATAGCTCCCCGAGGATCGGCCCGTGCTCGCTCCGCAGGTCTGCGGTCCCGTCTGCGACATGTTCCTTGGGGATGAGCAGGACGTGGACGGGGGCCGCGGGGTTGATGTCACGGAACGCGAGGACTCGTTCCGACTCGGCGACCTGAGTGGATGGGATATCCCCGGCGACGATGCCGCAGAACACGCAGTTGTCCCTCATGTCCTCACCACTTTCGCTCCGGGAGACGGTAGTAACACGTCCCCTCGTCCTCGATCCGCTCGACCTCGTCGTTGAGACGCAGGTACTCCATGTGCGTCATCGTCTCCGAGAGCGCGAGTCGCTTTCCGATGGAGTTGAGATTGGGCCGAAAGATGGCACCCACGATGTGCCACGCCGTGCGCGGCCCGCGGCGCAGCTCCTGGAGCATCGCGCCCAGCCGCCGCTCGTGGTGCAGGGCGATCTGGCGGGCTCGCAGTGATCCTTGCTGGAGAATGGCGACGTGGGCCGGGTACGTGAGGCTGAGGTCCATCTTCTCGATGCGCCGCAGCGACACGAGATAGGTGCCGAGCCGGTCCTCGTCTGCGTGGTGCATGATGACCGGCGTGATCCTCGGCAGGATGTGATCGCCGGAGAACAGCGCACCGGTGCGGGAGTCCACGAGGCAGATGTGGGCGTTGTCGTGACCCGGAGTGTGGACGACGCGCAGCGTGCGGCCCTCGCCGATCTCGATGTCGTCGCCGTCGGCCGCGGTCCTGGTGGGTGGGATTCCGGTGCCCGCCCAATCGGGGCGTTTGCCCTCACCGGGGAACGCCACGGCGATCTCGTCGTCGGGTACCCCGTTGTCGATCGCCATCGCCCGCATGCGTCTGCGCTCGATGTTCCAGTCGTTGTATTCCACGAGGGACCCTGCCGTCGACTCGTGCATGACGAACTCGCAGCCCACGTCGCCTACGACTCGATACGCCAGCGCCATGTGGTCCGGATGCAGGTGCGTGCCGATGACCCTCGTGAGATCGGGGAGCGCCAGACCGAGTGCCGCCAGCCCGGCGTTGAGGGCGTCCCACTCCTCGTCGGTGTCGACACCGCAGTCGATCAGCGTCACCTCCGGCCCGCTCCGGACGACGTATGCGTTCGTCCACTGCAGGCCGGGGATCGGCAGGGGCAGCCGGATCATGCCGATGTCGCGCCCGAGATCCCGGGCGTCGATGGTCACCCTGGCATGCCCTCCTGGACCGTCTCACGGACTCCGAACGTGATGTCGAGCGTGACTTCGTAGTGAGACGGGACCCCGCTCTCGGACACGGTGCCTCCGAGCTTCTTCACGTCGAACCGCCGTACGTCTGCGATGGTCTCGGCCGCACGGCCGAGGACGGCGGTGATCGCATCCTCGATGGAGTGGCCTGACCCGCCGCTGAGCCGAATCGTCTTGGTGACGCCCGTCATCGCACTCTCTCCCTTCATCGTTGGAACGAGGCTAGGGGGGTGCCGGACAAGCACCAAGGCTGAGCTCGCCGGCCCGAGCATCCCGGGTTCTCGCCGCGGCGACGCGGTCGGCGCCTTCTTCAGCACCCCCCGGGCTGCGGGCGGCGACGCTGTGCTCAGGGCATCTGGAGGCGAATCGCCGCTCCCACGAAGCGCCCATCCGCTGCGTTCACCTCGCCGACGACCAGCGTGACGTCTCCGGGCGGGCCGCTCTCGAAGCTCATCGTGAACTCCCCCCACGCCTCCAGCCAATCGGCGGCGGTTGTCGAAACCGTGCCCGCGATGGCGCCGTCGACGACGAGGCGGGCCACCACGTTCGCTTCGAACGTGCGGGCATATCCGGAGATCTGGAGCGGATACCGTGCCGGGCCCGGTGCCGGAGCGACCAGCACGACGTTGTCCTCGACGACCGGTCCCACGATCCGGCCGGTGCCGTCCTCGCTTCGTGCGATGTCCACGACGAGCCGAGCCGGTTCCCCGACCTCGGAGGCGCGGACGACGATTGGATCTGCCGTTCCGAGATGTACCTCGACGGAGAGGTCGCCCTGGGGCGTGCGCACGACGAAGACGCGTTCTGCGAGATCCCCCTCGATGCTTGCATCAGCTACGCCGGTAGCGGAGACGGGCAGATCGATCCGGATGATGCCCTGGTCCGGCCGGAAAGCGACACTGGACTCCCCGACGCTGCCGGACGGCGCACCATCTTCGGTGAGGAGCTCGACCACGATCCGTTCGCAGCCCTCGTGGGCCTCCCAGCGGACGCTGCCGATCGAAGCGGCATCACCCACACCCGTCCCCAGGGTTGCCACGAGACCGCTGTCCGTGAAGGGCGTCTCGCCTCCGAGACAGGGAGGGAGGGCTTCCGGCTGTGTGGTGTTCGGCGGCGCAACGGCCGTCGTCGTGACCGGGGGTATCGTCCCTTGCGTCGTCGATGCTTGCGGCGCCGGCGGCAGCGTCGCGTCCGGATCGGTGGGCACGGTCTGGGTGCTGCAACCCCCCAACACGAGGGCGACGGTCAGCAGGCGGGTCATCCCTCGCATGTGCGGCAGGGTACCGGCCCCGGGAGGTGTGGAGCCTGCAGCTTGACAAAAAGTCGGCAAATCCCGACAATTCGAAAAACGCCGACCAAACAACGCCGACCGAAAGACGACGACGTGCAAGACCGGGGGATGCGAACCTTCTACACGGTGTGGACCGGGCAGCTGGTGTCGCTGGTCGGGACCAGCCTCACCGGCTTCGGGCTCGCCATCTTCGTCTTCCTGGAGACCGGCTCGGCGACACAGCTGTCCCTGATCCTGCTGGCCGGACAGCTACCGCAGATCCTCGTCACGCCGTTCGCAGGCGCGATCGTCGATCGATGGGACCGGCGGTGGGCGATGTTGC
The DNA here is from genome assembly GCA_046756805.1 of Acidimicrobiia bacterium. Classification (GTDB taxonomy): domain Bacteria; phylum Actinomycetota; class Acidimicrobiia; order Spongiisociales; family UBA5794; genus CAMYMC01. Next base: position 977 of record JBHHXA010000119.1, on the reverse strand, counting down.
TCGCAGACTCCGGAGCCGGCGTAGGGACGATGCTCATCGCCTTCCTCGTCATCGCGGATCGGCTCGAGATCTGGCACCTCGTCGTGATTCTGTCCTTCTCCGGAGTGTTTCAGGCGTTCCAGTGGCCCGCCTACAGCGCGGCCACGACGCTGCTGGTTCCCAAAGAGCGGTATGCGAGCGCTGCCGGTCTGGTACAGCTTGCGGAAGGGCTCGCCCAGGTGGCGGCGCCTGCCATCGCAGGCGTGCTGCTGGCCGTCGGCGGTCTTGCGGCCATCATTGTGATCGACGTCGCCACCTTCCTGTTTGCCATCGCGACCCTGCTCGTCGTTCGTTTCCCGGCTCCGAAGGTGAGCGCCGCAGGTGCGGAGGGGAAGGGCTCGCTGTGGACCGAGACCAAGTTCGGGTTCCGGTACCTACGGCAACGATCAGGGTTGATGGCGCTGCTCGCCTACTTTGCCGTGCTCAACCTCATCTTCGGCTTCCTCGGCGTCGTGGTCTTTCCCCTCATTCTCGGGTTTGCGTCGGAACAGGCGATGGGCACCATCTTCTCGATCGCGGCAGTCGGGATGGTCGCCGGCAGTCTCGTGATGAGCGCTTGGGGCGGGCCGAAGCGGCTCATCCTCGGTGTCATCGGCGGTGATCTCCTGCTGTCGGTGGGGCTCATCGGTGCCGGTCTTCGACCCAACGTGGTCTTGGTGACGATCGCTGCGTTCTTCGGGTTCTTTGCGATACCGATCGCCAACAGCTCCAGCCAGGCGATCTGGCAGCGCAAGGTGGACCCCGATGTGCAGGGCAGGGTGTTTGCCGTGCGGCGGATGCTCGCCCAGATCACCGGTCCGCTGGCTCTCATCGCGGCGGGACCGCTGCTCGACCGAGTTTTCGAGCCGATGCTGGTCGAAGGCGGCACGCTCGCCGGCTCCGTGGGGAGCATCATCGGGACCGGTCCCGGTCGGGGCACGGCGTTCTTCTTCATCCTC
>JBHHXA010000118.1:0-7310 GCA_046756805.1 Acidimicrobiia bacterium | reverse complement strand
CGCGGCGCGTGACGAGGCCGCCCGCAGACAGCACCAAGAGGTAGCACCCGGTCACCCCGTGGCCGGACTGCTCTCTCAGCCAGACACGCTGGTCTATCCGCTTCTCACCAAGCTGGGGGCCAACCCTGGGGACGTCAGGAGCATCGCCGAACACGAGATGGCCTCCACACCGCAGGTCTACGGCGACACGGTCGAGGTGGCCGTGTCAGACGAGGCTGCCCGGGTGCTCGAGAGCTCGGAGGCGGAGATGCGGGCGATGAAGGACAGCTTCGTCTCCGTCGAGCACATCGTCATCGGGCTTGCGACCGCACCGGGAGCGATCGGGACCGCGCTGCGCGACCGAGGCGTCACGAAGAACGCGATCCTCTCCGCCCTCACCGAGATCCGCGGCGCCCAGCGCGTGACGTCGCAGACACCGGAGGACACCCTCGCCCCTCTCGAGAAGTTCGGTCGAGACCTGGTGACGCTCGCCACCCAGGGCAAGCTGGACCCCGTGATCGGTCGTGACGACGAGATCCGTAGGGTCATCCAGGTGCTGAGCAGACGCACCAAGAACAATCCTGTGCTCATCGGTGAGCCCGGCGTCGGCAAGACCGCGATCGCCGAGGGCCTGGCGCAACGGATCGTCGACGGGGACATCCCCGAGGGCCTCCAGAACAAGCGCATCGTCGCTCTCGACCTGGGTGCGATGGTGGCGGGCGCCAAGTATCGGGGCGAGTTCGAGGAGCGCCTCAAGGCCACGCTCGACGAGATCAAGGCCGCCGCAGGCGGGATCATCACCTTCATCGACGAGATGCACACGATCGTGGGGGCCGGTGCCGCCGAGGGGGCTATGGATGCCTCCAACATGCTCAAGCCCATGCTCGCCCGTGGTGAGCTGCGCATGATCGGAGCCACCACGCCCGAGGAGTACAGGAAGCACGTCGAGAAGGACGCCGCGTTGGAGCGCAGGTTCCAGCCAGTCAGCGTCGACCCACCCTCTGTCGAGGACACCGTCGCCATTCTGCGCGGGCTCAAGGAGCGGTACGAGGTTCACCACGGGGTGCGGATCACCGATGCCGCGCTGGTTGCCAGCGCGGTTCTGTCCGACCGGTACATCACGGCTCGCCACTTGCCGGACAAGGCAATCGACCTCGTCGATGAGTCCGCCTCCCGGCTCCGCATCGAGATCGACTCGATGCCCGACGAGATCGACGAGCTGAGCAGGCGGCGGCGTCAGTTCGAGATCGAGCGCAACGCCCTCGCCAAGGAGACGGACGCCGCCTCAGCAGAACGGCTGCTCGCCATCGACCAAGACCTCGCCGCTCTGGGTGAGGAACTGGATCGACTCACGGCGCACTGGCAGCTCGAGAAGGAGCGCATCTCTGGGATCCGCTCCATCAAGCAGGAGATCGAGGAGAAACGGGCCGAGGCGGACCGCGTCGAGCGCGCCGGCGATCTCGAGACCGCCGCCGAGCTGCGCTACGGCGCCCTCCCCGGGCTGGAGAAGGCGCTCCAGACAGAGCAGGACGAACTGGAGAAGCTCCAGACCGACCTCGCCATGCTCAAGGAGGAGGTCGGCGAGGAGGACGTCGCTGAAGTGGTGAGCCGGTGGACGGGTGTTCCGGTGTCGCGGCTGATGGAGGGTGAGGTCCAGAAGCTCATCCGGCTCGAGGATCATCTCCACGGCAGGGTCGTCGGCCAGGACGCCGCCGTCACCGCGGTGGCCAACGCGGTTCGCAGGGCGCGCACGGGTCTCGCCGACCCGAGCCGACCGATCGGTTCCTTCATCTTCCTCGGCCCCACGGGTGTTGGGAAGACGGAGCTGGCACGGGCTCTCGCAGAGTTCCTCTTCGACGATGAGCGTGCCATGGTCCGCATCGACATGTCCGAGTACATGGAGCGACATGCCGTGAGCAGGCTGATCGGTGCGCCACCGGGATACGTCGGGTACGACGAAGGTGGACAGCTCACAGAGGCCGTGCGTCGCAGGCCGTATTCCGTGATCCTGCTCGACGAGGTCGAGAAGGCACATCAGGACGTCTTCAACACTCTTCTCCAGCTCATGGACGATGGCCGGCTCACCGATGGTCGGGGACGAACGGTCGACTTCAGCAACGCCGTGCTCATCATGACTTCGAATCTCGGATCTGAGCTCATAGACCCCGACCTCCCCCCGGCAACGGTCTCCGAACGGGTCCTCGACGTCGTTCGCGGTCACTTCCGCCCCGAGTTCCTCAACCGGGTCGATGACCTCATCGTGTTCGACCGGCTGAGCCACAGCGATCTGCAACGCATCGTGGAGATGCAGTTCAACCTGTTGCGGATGCGCCTCGCGGTGCGAAAGGTCGACCTCGTGCTCTCGGACGAGGCGGCCGCCTGGCTCGCCGACGAGGGGTACGACCCGGCCTACGGCGCGCGGCCCGTCAAGCGGCTCCTCCAGACCGCGATCTCCGATCCGCTCGCGCTCAGACTGCTCGAAGGGTCCGTCGGAGACGGAGAGACGCTGCGGGTGGTCGTAGACGGCGAGCGGCTCGGCTTCGAGCCGGGCTGAGCCTCACTCGGGACGCAGTGCCGTCCCCCGGATGGCGGGCCGTGCCCATGACACCGCCCTCGGCAGCGGGGACTCGACCACGTCGAGTGTGAAACCGGCAGCCTCGATCACGGCGGACGTGTCTCTCGTGAGGTGGCAGTTCCCTGCGACCCTCTTCCACACCGGTTCGAGTCTCCGCTGTCTGCGAGCGACCCGTCCCGTTTCGCCGCCGACGTGCTCGATGAACACGAGCCTCCCGCCGGGCGCCAGCACCCTGTGGATCTCCGAGGCGGCGGCCGCCGGGTCCTCGACCGAGCACAGGACCAGCGTGCTCACGACGGCGTCGAACGTCGCGGTCGGGAACGGGAGGAGCTCCGCCACCGCATCGATCGTCGAGATCTGGCCGCACCGTCTCGGATGGGACGCGATGCGCTTCTCCAGCCTGCGGCGCATGTGGGCGTCCGGCTCGGCCATCACCAACCGGGTCACCGTCTCGGGATAGTGGGGAAGGTTGAGACCCGTTCCGGCGCCGATCTCGAGCACCTTCCCCGAGAGGCCGGAGAGCAGCTCGTCGCGCCACACCGCGAGACCGGCGCGCTCACTGGGACCGAGCACGCGGTCGTAGAGCGCAGAGATGAGCCGGCTCACCACGCAAACGGTAGACCGCGAGGCTGCGGACCGCTCGGCTGCTTGGTCCAGTCGCCGCGAGGCGTCCCCGCGCCCGCCTCACCCCGCGAGTTCGGGTCCGGGCCCTTCGGTCACCCTGCTCCACAGACGAGCCATGCCACCGAGCCACCGCTCGGTGTCCTCGTACTTCATGGCGACGTACTTCGCTACCTCGGGCTGGGGAAGGACGAGAAAGCGCTCCTCGCGGATGCCGTCGATGACCGCTGCTGCGACGTCGGCAGGGCTGGCCATCTCACCCGCCATGTCGAGCGTGAACCGCCCGGAGAGCGGGGTGTCGACGACGAGCGGACACACCGCAGACACCCGGATGCCTCGATCCCGATGTGTGATCGACAACCACTCCGCCAGAGCGAGTGACGCGTGCTTGGTGACGGTGTACGGCAGCGAGGTGAGCGACGCCAGGAGACCGGCCGCCGACACGGTCTGGACCAGATAGCCCGATCCTCGAGACAGCATGGAGGGCAGCACGGCCCGAGCTGCATAGACGTGGGCCAGGACATGGAGATCCCACAGGCTCTGCCACCCCTCGTCCGGCACCTCGAGACCGCCGTCGATCGAGAACCCGGCGTTGGAGCAGAAGATGTCGATCGGTCCGATCTCGTCCTCGACCCGCTCGACCAGCGATGCGAGGGCATGCTCGTCGGTGGCGTCGCAGGAGAAGCCAACGGCGCCGACTTCCACCGCAGCTGCTTCCGTGACGTCCGCGTCGAGGTCGACGAGCACGACACCACGAGCGTCGCCCGCAACGAACGCCTCGCCCAGAGCCTTCCCGATTCCCCCTGCACCGCCGGTGACGACGCACACCTTGTCGCGAACATCCATGGCGCCACGATACCGCTTCGCCTCATCGGGCCCCGCCCTACGCTCGTGCCCGCAGCGAATCGGATTCGCCCAGGTCAGACGGTACGATTGTCCCCGGTGACCAACTCTTACCGCGCCCCAGCTCTGTGGCGCACGCTGCTCGAAGCGCGCGCCCCCGCCGAGCTCGCCAGCCTCGCCGTGACGAGGGCGTTTCTGCGGAAGATGCCCCGCGGCGACGGGCACGCTGTGATGGTGCTCCCCGGCTTCCTCGCCTCCGATACGTCCACGATTCCGCTGCGAAGGACGTTGCGACGCCTCGGATACGCCTCCGAGGGGTGGGGGCAGGGGATGAACAAGGGCCCCCGGACCACGGTCGTGGAGGCAATGCTGCAACGGCTCGTCGACCTCGCCGAGCACAGCGGAGGGCCGGTCTCGGTCATCGGATGGAGTCTGGGAGGCGTGTACGCCAGAACGCTGGCGAGAAGCCTCCCCGATGCGGTCCGCGTCGTCGTGACCCTCGTCAGCCCGTTCCGTATGACCCAGGGCGACCGATCTCGCGCCAGCGTCGCCTACGCCGCGCTCGAACACCCCGACGAGCGAGAACAGCTCAGGTTCTTGCGGGAAACACCGCTCGTCGTACCCGCCACCTCGCTGTTCTCGAAGCTCGACGGTGTCGTCGACTGGGCCGCATGCATCGACGATGCGAGACCGCACTCCGAGTCGATCGAGGTGCGGGGAGCGTCGCACTTCGGGATCGGCCACAACCCCGGTGCCCTCATCGTCATCGCAGACCGGCTCGCAACCGACCCCCTCCGTTGGCGGCCGTTCGAAGTCCCGACGATGCTTCGCAAGGTCCTCGTCCCTCACGAGCAACACGAGATCTGAGCCGGCACGAGATCGGCCGGATCGAGCGGCGTCGTTGCAGGAACCCCCTAGTCACGAAGCATCTTGTGTGATATCTTGCAACCAAAGATACTCTGCTTACCAGGATGTCATGGTAAGCAGAATGCTAGGCGACGCAAGACAGATCTACGACAATGCGTGCCGGGCAGATGGTGCAGTGGCGGGCCCGCCCGCCATCCCGACCACCGCCTCGCACATTGTCGGGAGCAGCCGAGCGGGAGTGAGCGTGGAACACAGCTCTCAAGTGTTGAAAGGTGTGCTGGACATGTGCCTGCTCGCCCTCATCGAAGAGGAGCCGAGCTACGGGTACGAGATGGTCGACAAGCTGCAGCGTAAGGGTCTCGAGCTGGTGAGCGAGGGCTCGATCTACCCCCTCTTGAGCAGGCTCCAGAAGAAGGGCTACATCCAGGGCTATTTCGTCGAGTCGCCCGGAGGGCCGCCACGGAAGTACTACCGGATCGAGAAGGCCGGGCAGGAGCAGCTCCGCCGCTGGAGCGAGGAGTGGAGAACGGTGTCCTCCGGGGTGGAAGAAGTGTTGAATGGAGGAGCTCGTGGCTGACAAGCGGACCCCGGCAGAGATCGTCGCTACATGTGAGGACTACTGGGCGCGCACTCGGGTTCCTCCGGCGGTGATCGTGGAGATGAAGAGCGAGCTGGCGTCCCACCTCGCCGATGCCACCGCGGCGGGCAAGAAACCCGAGAGCGTCGTCGGCCGGGACGTGCTGGCCTTCGCCGAGATCTGGGCGTCGGAGTACCGCATGCCTCCTCCGACCTCACCTACGACGACTCCCGTCGATCGGGCGAAGGCGAAGCGGTGGGACCTGTGGGATGCGTTCGGCTGGGTGATCCCCGTCGCCGCGATCGTCGTGCTATTGATCGTGTTTGGACCAAAGGAGGAAACCGTGGACGACCCCACGCTCTGGCGCTGGCTCTGGATCGGAATCACGCTCTTCCTCGGTGTGGGAGAGATGGTGACGGCAGGCTTCTTCATGCTGCCGTTCGCCGTTGGTGCCGCCGTCGCCGCCACGCTCGCGTGGTTCGAGGTGACCGTGCCGATCCAGCTCGCGGTGTTCATCGCGACCTCGCTGATCGCGCTGTGGGGGATCCGGCGCTTCGCCATCAGCGACAACCAGCCGTCCTACCCCGTAGGAGCGAAGCGGTTCATGAACGCACAGGCCATCGTGATCGAAAACATCAGCCGCGCCACCGGCGAGGGCCGCGTCCGTCTCGACAGAGAGGAATGGCGGGCCACGACGGACACCGACTCGATCATCCTCCCCGGCACGGAGGTGCGGGTCGTTGACGTGAGAGGCGCCCGGCTGGTCGTCGAGCCCCAGGGTGGGGGCGATTGACCGTGCCTTGATCACTTCGAACAGTCGGTTCTGTCAGTAGGACACACAGCAAAGGAGCACACACATGCCAGCGATCGCCGTACTGCTGATCGCAGCCATCCTCCTCCTCGTGGTGTACGTGGGGCTCGGCCTCAAGATCGTTCGCCAGCACGAGGCAGGACTCATCGAGCGGTTCGGGAAGTACAGGGAGACACTCGATCCCGGACTGCAGCTCATCATCCCGTTCGTGGAGCGGATCCGAAGGGTCGACATGCGAGAGATCGTCGTCGACCTCCCCCCGCAGGAGGTCATCACCAAGGACAACGTGGTGGTCACCGTCGATGCGGTCGTCTACTACCGGGCGACCGACCCGGTGCGTCTCGCGTACCAGGTGCAGAACTTCGTCCTCGCCGCCACCAAGCTGGCACAGACGAACCTGCGTAACGTCATCGGCGATCTCGACCTCGACGACGCCCTGACGTCGCGCGAGACGATCAACGCCCAGCTCAGATCGATCCTCGACGATGCCACCGACGTGTGGGGCACCCAGGTGGTGCGTGTCGAGATCCAGCGAATCGACCCGCCGATGGACGTCACAGAGGCGATGCACCGCCAGATGAAGGCGGAACGCGACCGGCGGGCGCTCGTCACTGAGGCAGACGGCGAGAAGAGCGCACAGATCCTGCGCGCCGAGGGCGTGAAGGCATCCCGCATCCTCGAGGCAGAGGGACAGGCTGAGGCGATCAAGGAGGTCGCCGAGGCGGAGAGGTTCCAGAGGCTCACGGTCGCGGAGGGTGAGGGGCAGGCCATCGAGCGCGTGTTCTCAGCCATCCACAACGGCGACCCGACTCCGGACCTCATCGCCATCAAGTACCTCGATGCCCTCAGCGGCATCGCGGACGGCAACGCCACGAAGATCTTCCTACCGATGGAGATGTCGGGAATCCTCGGCTCCATCGGAGCCATAGGGGAGATCTTCAACTCGTCCAACGGAGAGCCGACCGCCCCACGACTCTGATCCGAGCGCGACGGGGCTCACCCGTTGCCGCGACGTCGACGGGGCGACCACACGGTCG
>JBHHXA010000117.1:0-7386 GCA_046756805.1 Acidimicrobiia bacterium | reverse complement strand
TCGGTGCCATCACCGCTAGGGTGCAGCGACCTCCACCTCGACTCCAACGAACACCATGCCCGCGAGCGCTCAGTGACACGATGAAGCTTGTTGCGCTGGCCCGCGGGCTGGGGTCGCAACCGACCGGTCGCGGACAGGTGGCCTGGCTGCTCCTCGAAGAACTGCGCCGCATTCGTCCGGAGTGGGCGATCGTTCTCCTGTCTGCGGCAAACCCGGGTCTGCGCGATGTCGAGTGGGGAAGGGGCACGGGTAACGGTCCTCTGGGAGAGGCCCTGTTCCTCCTGCGGCGTGCGGCCCGGACGGTCAGCCGGCACGACGCTTCTGTCTTCTGGGCCGGCACACATCTCGTCCCGTTCGGCATGCCATCCCACCTCCCCAAGGTCGTCACCTTCCACGACGCGGTCTGGCGCGACCACCCCGAGACGATGCGGAACCGGAATCGTGTTGCATCGAGGGCCGGTGAGCGCGGGCTCGCCGGTGCGGACCGCATCCTCTGCAATTCACACTTCACCCACAGCCGCCTCGCCGCTCACTGGCCGGAGTACGCCAAACGCGCGACCGTCATGCCGCTCGCCAGCAACCCGCACTATCGCACGGACCTCGATCCCGATCGCACGCTTGCGAAGTTCGGGATCACACGGCCCTTCGTCTTCAACGTCGACACCGTCGAGCCCCGCAAGAACCTCAGCGTGTTCCTCGACTGCGCAGACGCCTTCCCGGGAATGACCTTTCTTCAATGTGGACGTCTCGGTTGGAGCGTTGACGGGCTCGTGCAACGGGCGCGAAACACTCCAAACGTGAGACTCCTCGGATACGTGGAGGAACAGCATCTCAATGCCCTCTACCTGGCAGCTTCCGCGGCGCTTTTCCCCTCGAAGTACGAGGGCTTCCATCTCTCTCCGCTGGACGCAGCGCGTCTGGGTTGTCCCGTCATCGCCTCCGATATTCCGGTCCATCGCGAGGTACTCGGAGAAGCGGCTCGGTACGGCGACCCTCTCGACCCGCCCTCGTTCGCCGGCGCCCTTCGTGACGTACTGGAGAACCCTGCCGAAACGCGTCGTCTTGTGGCCACGGGTCGGGCACGGGCGGACACCTTCTCGTGGCGACGCACGGCCGAGATCTTCGCCACGACGACGGAAAGCCTGTTGTGACGCTCACAACAGGCCGACCTTCGCCAGGGCGCACTCACCCGGCGGTATGGGATCGCCGCCGGCGTTGAGGGAGAGATCATCGAGCCCTTCCAGAGCCGTGCCGGCGAAGCGAGCCAGCCGGATTCCATCGGTCTCGGGCTCGCCTCCCAGCGTCTCGCGACCTTGATGGGAGGCTCTGTGACCTACTGCAGAGAGCTGGGCCACACCGTGTTCGAGCTCGATCTCCCGGGGCTCCGCACGGCCGTGACGACCTCGTTCAGGCCCGGCCTCCCAGAGCCTAAGCCACGACCTCGGTCTCCGGATGGAAGTTGGCCCAGACGAACCACAGCACCCGGCTGTGATGCGGGAACGGCTCGAGGTCCGGAGCTCCCTCGGTGCGGGCGCGTCCCGTGCCGTCCCAGCTGCGCCCCGATCCGTCCCTGAGGTCCCCCTCCGGCCCCCACTGCAACTCGACGGTCTCGCCGTCGAGCTCTCGGGCAAACACCGACACGGCTCCGCCGTCATCACAGGCGATGGCGATGGGGATGGTGCCAGCCACGTCGTTGACGACCCCAGAGTCACAGATGCTCTCGACCGGGAAGGCCCGGATGTCGTCGTTCTGAGCGACCCCGATGACCTCCGTCTTGTTGGGAAGCCGGTCGTCGAAGCGCTCGATGGTGGGGAACATGGGCGCTTCGCGCTTCCTGTTCTCCTCCAGGAACTTCTTGCCGATGAATGAGCGAACGAAGCGATCCCAGATACCACGAGGCGGGTTGAAGAACACCTTCGTATCCGGGTGCTGGGCGTGCCAGGCAGACCACGGCATGATCTGCGTCTGGTAGGTCTGCAGCGTCCGGCCACTGCCCGGTCCGTGGAGCACGGTGCCCTCGATCTGCTGGACGAGCCTGCCCCCTGATGCGTCCCAGATCACCATGTTGTTCTCCCACTGGATGGGCATGATGCAGCGCATGGGCACGCCGTCGAGCTCCGGCTTGAAGGCCACGCCCAGGTTGCTGAGCAAGCAGTAACTCATCACGACCGGCTCGCCACCGATCGTCGCCTCGATGAGATGCGGTCGAAACGAGTCATCGACCGGAAAGGCACGGGCGTCGTCGTTCACGACCACGCCGATCACCGGCTCATCGTCTCCAAGCTCGAGGCGCTCGTCGGTGGGCTCCGCCCAACTGGGCTCTCGTACCGAAGGGAACATCACGTAGGGTGACATGCCGAATCCGAGCAGAGTGAAGAGCCCGACCAGCACCCCTGTGACCACGAGCAGCACCACGCTCGTCTCGTCCACGGCCAGGTGAATCACGAGGGCGGCCAGCCAGAGGACGACACCGGCGCCGATGACGAGGCTCCGGAACCGCAGCGTGCGGTACACGGCGAGCCGCGACGGTTTGTACACCATCTGCGAGAAGTCTCCCGTGATGGTGGCAGCCGCTGCGAGCGGAAGCACCGCCACGATCGCCAACACGGCTCCAAGCACTGCCAAGACCGCCTCCTCTCGTGGGAACGCACAGAGTATCGACTCGCAGGAACCTGCACCACGAGTTGGGTCAACCCGCCTCGGCCTGAGTCCGCCGCCAGCTCTTGTTGCCCCGCCGGTACCCGTAGGCGGCCGCCCCCGTCGGGATCGGGAGGCAACCACTATCCGGGTGTCGTACGCGACGAGCACGCCCAGTGGGACGTCCTGCCAGACCACGGAGGAGCGGTGGTGGCTTCACTCCCACCAGGCCTCATGGACCCTCCTCGACGACTTCTCCATCCTCCCCAACGGCGCTCTTTGGGCTGATCAGCATGTGGTACTCGGTCGTACCGAAGCCGGCCCCTTCCTGCTCGACGGTGCGCTGACGGTGTACGCCGGTGACTCGTCCGCGAGACGCAACGTCATCCTCGGGTCCGATCTCCGGTACCTCGACCCAAACGGCGCCAGCGATGTGCTCGGCGTGATCGCGTCTGACGAGGTGTGCGCAGACGCCTTGAGCCCCGACTCGCGAACCGGCACCCGATACGTCTTGGTGAGCGAGCGGACGGAGATGGTCGGCACGGCGCGAGGCTAGCGACGACTGCGAACCGACCTGACACGGGTGTCTTGACCATCGTGCGCAGGCGATCTGATCGGAGCCCTGTCCAAGCTTCGGTCGGAGCACGAGCGTTACTTGACAGAGGATCTGCCTATATGTCACACTCTCTATCACTATGACAGACAGCCTGACAACAACACTCCTGAAGGCCTCATGACGCTGCGAGAGCGGCAGGCCGATCTGACCCGGACCGCCATCGTCGAAGCCGCGGCCGATCTCTTCCTCGAGGGCGACACTATGGCCTTCGCGATGCAGGAAATCGCCGACAGAGCAGGGGTGTCGGCGCGAACCATCTACCGGCACTACGCGAACCGGAGTGAGCTGATCAACGCCTTGGGCCGGCATTTGGACGAGAAGTTCCTCGAGGCGTCCGACCAGGACGATAACCTGCCGGCAGACTTCGACTCTCTAGTCGAGGAATACGCTCGCGGCTCCATCCATCACGGTTTCGCCAATCGCGCGTTCGTCCGCAAGTCGCTTCTCTTCTCCGTTGATGGCGGAGATTGGTACACCAGGCGGGACGACCACCTCTGGCAGCTGTTCCGCCGGGCGTTCCCCGGACTGCCGGAAGACGAAGCCCGCGGTGACTTCGCGGTGTTCCGTCACATCGTCGCGTCGACGAGCCCGATTCTGGTTGGAGAGAGGTTCGGTCTGGAAGACGAGCAACTGCTCGACGCCGTGGAACGAGCCGCCACGGCGCTGATCGAAGCCGTCGCGGACCGCGACCGCGCCGCAGCCCAGATCGCGGAACCAGTGCAACCTGCCGAAGACACGAGCGAGGGCGTGCAGTGACAGCTACCAATCTCCCCGCCATCGTCGACATCTCGAGTCCCGATCCGGCGCCAGACCTTCTAGGCGGGAAAGCCGCGTCGCTCGCTCGACTCGCTGCGGCAGGCCTTCCGGTTCCGCAGGGCGCCGTCGTTCCTACATACGTGGCGGATGACGATCTCGAGGCGGTGGCTGCTGCCCTGGCCGATCGCCTTGCCGGGAGCCCGCTGGCCGTCCGATCCTCCGGCGTGGCCGAGGATCTTGCAGACGCCTCGTTTGCCGGTCAGTACGAGACGGTGCTGAACGTGTCACCCGCACCCGGGCCGTTGTGCGATGCCATACGCCGCGTGCGCGCCTCCGCGACCCGGCCACACGTGGCCAGCTACGGCGGAGACACCGACCGGCGGATGGCCGTGCTCGTCATGCCGATGGTCCCCGCCTCCGCCGCCGGCATCGCGTTCTCCCGTAACCCGGTCAGCGGCCGGAACGACGTGGTGATCGAAGCCGTCGCCGGCCTGGCGGATCAGCTCGCAGCGGGTGAGGTGACCGGAGAGCGGTGGACGTGCGGGGACCACCAGCTGTGCCAGAACGGCACAGGAGTGCTGAAGGAGAGCCAGGCCGGAGCGATCGCGGACCTTGCCCGACGCGTCGAAGCGCTCGAAGGCCGCCCGCAGGACATCGAATGGGCGATCGCAGACGACGCCCTCGTCCTCCTTCAGGCGCGTCCGATCACGACGCTCGACGACATCGAGCCCATGCCGTACGACGAGGAGCCTCCCCGTGGTCCCTGGGTGTGGGACTCCACCCATAGTCGTGCGCCGATGACGCCGCTCACCTCCAGCGTGTTCACACCCGGGTTCACGAAGGCGAGCCGCTTCCTCGTCGAGCACTTCGGTGCACCGTTCGACCGGCTGGAGATGGCAACGATCGACGGGTACGTCTATCTCCAGGTCGTACCCCCGGTGGGGAAGCCCGGTGCTCCTCCCCCACCGCCGGCAATCGCAAAGCTGCTCTTCCGGCTCATCCCCGCCATGCGCAGGCGCGAGCGAACGGCTCGCAAGGCGTTCGCCAACCGCACAGACCTCGCGCTGCTCAACGAATGGAAGGAGGAGGCCGGACCTGCGATCGAGGCGACACTGGACGGTTGGTGGGACCAGGACCTTGCACAGCTGTCCGATGCGGAGCTGGCAGACCGTCTGCTGGAAGCTGCGGAGCTGCAGCGCACGACCTTCCGCTGGAACATGATCACCGACCCGGCCTACCTGCTCCCGCTGTCCGAGCTGTACGACTTCGTAGACCTCGAGCTCAGCGGCGACATGGAGACGATCGCTCGTCTGCTGGCCGGTGCCAGTACTTCCGAGTACCGCGGCTCGCTGCGGTCGCTCGAGACGCGCCTGACTCCGCAGGTGCGGGATGCAATCGCAGCCGGCGACGGCGATCCTGTCGATCGCCTCGCACACGCAGATCCGGCGTTTGCTGACGCATACCGCCAGCACCTGCGACGTCACGGGACGCGCATCTTCGGGTTCGATCTCGCAGTACCAACCCTCGCCGAGGACCCGCAGGCAGAGCTGTCGCGACTCGTCGCGCTCGCCCCTGATACCGATGCGACACCGGATGCGGAGCTTCTCGCCGCCGAACTGCGATCCCGCCTCGACGAAGAGGCAGCGGGGAGGTTCGACAGGCTGTTGGAGACCGCCCGAGCCACGTACCCGATCCGCGAGGAGGGCGAAGCCGTCCACTCCCGGGTCATGGGGGCCCTGCGGTTCGCCGCGCTGGAGCTGGGCAGAAGGATGGAGGCAACCGACCACCTCGACGACGCCGACCACGTCGTCTTCCTCACGCTCGAAGAAGCCCTCTCCTGGCTTGCCGACCGGAGCGATCACCGGGCGCCGGTCCGCACGAGAAGGGCCAACCTCTTGTGGGCGAAGGGCCATACGCCTCCCGCCACGATCGGGGGCGAAGACGCCCCTCCGGAGCTCTCCGTGTTCCCGAAGAACATCGCACGCGTCATGAAGATCTTCACCCTCGTGCTCGCACACGACGCCCGCCCGGCTTCGCTGGAGGCGGGCGCAGACGGCGTAGCAGCGTCACCGGGAACTCATACCGGGCCGGTGCGGATCGTCCACGGACCGGAGGAATTCGGGAAGGTCCTCCCCGGCGACGTGCTCGTGGCGCCGATCACCACTTCTCCATGGGAGTTGCTGTTTCCCACGATCGGTGCGCTCGTCACCGAGGGAGGCGGCTTGCTGTCGCACCCTGCGATCGTTGCCAGGGAGTACCGAATCCCCGCGGTGGTCGGCTGCGAGGACGCCACCGGCCGCCTCCACGATGGCCAGCTCGTGACGGTGGACGGCACGGCCGGCACGGTGACCCCTGTCATGGACCGGTGACACGCTCCATTCGCACACTCATCAGCGATGCTCGGAACAAAGGAAAGGACGAAGGTGACATGACCGATGTAATCGACACAGCCGCTGCTCGGACGACTGCGACGACCACGTGGATGAAGCTCGCAAGAGCGGGAGCCATCACGATGGTGGTGTGGTCTGTCGTCCTTCAGGCGATCCTGGCCCGCGAAGTGATTCCGCCCGTGCTGGTGATCGGCGCGATCTACCTGGTCGCGGCGCCATTCCTCAAGGGCGAGCGGCGACGCCTTGGTCTTGCGCTGGCAGTGGTCACCGCAATCCTCTTTACAGGCAACCTCGGACAGATCGCTGACTCGCTGGCCGCGGTGACGTCTGCGCCCGGCTGGGTGATGACGTGGCTCTCGACCGTGACCGCAGTGGTCGGCGTGGGCGCCGGGCTCGGGGCTTTCTTCCAGTGGCGAGCCGATGCCGTCCGCGTCATGGCCGTCGGCACCGCCTCGGTCTTCGTCCTCGGCGCGCTCGTGTCGGTGGCGGCGGCCGTGAACACCGAGTCCGATGCACCACTCGCGACCGACATCCGGGTGACGGCGGAGAAGGTCGAGTTCGCACCGGAAGCGATCAGCTTCGATGCGGGATCCGGAGGCGTGTGGGTGGACAACAGAGACGGGATCCATCACACCTTCACCATCGCTCAGCTGGGGATCGACCTCGAGATCCCGGCGTTCAAGGCGAAGCGCATCGACATCGGCGCCCCGCCCGGCACCTACGGCTATGCGTGCACTGTGCCGGGACACGAGGGAATGGTCGGTGTCTTGACGATCATCGGTTGACCGCCCAAGCGCCGAACAGTCTCGGCGAGGACTGTGGCCGGGCGGCTCGGCGACCACGGCGCGCCCACCGGTGCCGGCTCCGGTTCTCCATAGGGAACCTCACCGGCCTTGCTTGCAGTGAGCGCAGGAAGCGGCACGCGGCCAGGTTGTCAACGCCGGTTGAAAACTGCGCGGTTTGCGCCGGTTGAATTCTGCGCGGTTT
>JBHHXA010000116.1:0-7397 GCA_046756805.1 Acidimicrobiia bacterium | reverse complement strand
CGACGATGTCTCCCTCCGGTGCCTGACCGACGATCTGACCCTGAGTGCGGAGCATGAGCATCGGCTCGTCGAAGAGGGCGCTCGGATCCCGGCCGTGGCGGCGCATGGCATCCGCTGTGCGGTCGAACATGCCCAGGTCACGCATCGCCTTCGTGAAGAATCGCGTGTAGAGGAAGTGCAGGACCGCGTGCTCCGCACCACCCGTGTACACGTCCACCGGAAGCCAGTACGCGGCCTCCTCGGGGTCGAACGGCGCGGTGTCGAATGCCGGCGATAGGTACCGCAGCTGGTACCACGACGAGCACATGAAGGTGTCCATCGTGTCCGTCTCCCTCGTCGCCGGTCGTCCCTGGGCGTCCACCGTCTCGACAAAGGCGGCTTCGTCGATGAGGGGACTCCGTCCCGACGGTTGGAACTCGACGTCCTGGGGAAGGAGGACGGGGAGGTCGTCGTCCTTGACCGGCTCGACGGCGCCGTCCTCGCGGTAGATCATCGGGATGGGTGAGCCCCAATACCGCTGCCGGGAGATGAGCCAGTCACGTAGCCGGTAATTGACGGCTTCCTCGCCCGACCCGTCGGCTTCGAGCCAGTCGATCGCGGCGGCCACCGATGGGTTCTTCCTCCCCTTGTCGACGGTCACGTCCGTGTCGTCGATCGGCCCGCTGTTCACCATCGTGCCCGGCCCGACGTACGCCTCGGTCATCGTGGCAGCGGTGACCGGTGCCGTGTCGTCCGGCTGGATCACCGGCGCGATCCCGAGCCCGAACTTCCTGGCGAACTCGAAATCTCGCTGGTCATGGGCAGGCACCGCCATGATCGCTCCCGTGCCATACGTGGACAGCACGTAGTCGGCGACCCAGATCGGGATCCTCTGCCCGTTGACCGGGTTGACGGCGTGGCTGCCGGTGGGGACACCGGTCTTCTCCCTCGCCTCCTCCATCCTCTCCAACTCGGTCCGCTGCGCGGCCTGGTCCGTGTAGGCCGTGACGGTGGCGCGCTGCTCGTCGGTGGTCAACGCCTCCACGAGCGCGTGTTCGGGTGCGAGCACCATGAACGTGGCGCCCCAGAGCGTGTCGGGACGTGTGGTGAACACCTCGATCTCGCCGTGCTCGGTCGGGAACCGGACGCGAGCGCCCTCACTCCTCCCGATCCAGTTCGTCTGCATGGTCTTGATCGGTTCCGGCCAATCGATGCCCTTGTATTCGAGGAGTTCGTCGGCGTACTTCGTCATGGCAAAGAACCACTGCGACATCATCTTCTGGACCACCGGCTGGTGAGTGCGCTCATCGCGGCCGTCGATGACCTGCTCGTTGGCGAGCACGGTCTGCATCGTCGGGGACCAGTTGACGAGCGCTTCCTTGCGATAGGCGATGCCCGCCTCGAAGAAGCGCTTGAAGAAACACTCCGTCCAGCGGTAGTACGAGGGATCACAACTGACGGCCTCTCGCTCCCAGTCGAACATGGCCCCCATCGTGCGGAGCTGGCCTCGCATCTTCTCGATGTTGTCGTACGTCCAGGTCGCCGGGTGGATGTTGCGTTGGATGGCGGCGTTCTCGGCGGGGAGCCCGAAGGCGTCGAACCCCATCGGGAACAGCACGTTGTAGCCCTTCATCCGCATGACCCTGGCCCTGGCGTCGGATGGCGCCATGGCGTACCAGTGGCCGATGTGCAGATCCCCCGACGGATACGGAAGCATGGTCAGGGCGTAGTGCTTGGGCTTGTCCCAGTCGACCCGTGAGCGGTAGACGCCGTCACGTTCCCACCGCCGCTGCCACGCGGGCTCGACATCGCGGTGGTCGTATTCGTTGCTCATGCTGTCTCTCAGACCATATGGAGGGTGGCGGGCATGCTACGCCAGCAATCGACGAGTCAGTGTCGATTGGCTGGATGCGCGCTCCGTGTACGCTCGCCGTTCATGGCTGAGCGGTTCATCGCCGAAGAAGCGCTCGTCGCGGGTGGCGTAGACCTGCGCGTCCTGCGACAGGTGCTGCCGCGCGTCGATCCCGGTGCGGTATGGGTGCGGGTGGCACCATCGTGGTTCCGCGCCCTGTGGGGCCAGCGGATCGCAGCCGTGTGCATGGCGTGGGGTGTCTACGTGCGTCCCGACGTGATGGACCGGCATCGGGCCGGGACCGACCCGGTGCGGACGGCGCACCTCATGGTGCACGAGCTGACCCACCTGGAGCAGTGGCGACGGCTCGGCGGCGTCCGTCACACGATGCGGTACGCCGGTGATTACCTTCGCTCCCGGTTCGCGGGGAAGGCCCACCGGGCGGCGTATCGAGCGGTCCGGCTGGAGGTCGAGGCGCGACACGCGGCCCTGCTCGTTGCCGCGATCGGGCGTACGGCGTGAGCGCGCCGGAGGTGCCGTTCCTCGATGCGCCGGCAGCCGGGCCTGACGACGGTGGGTACCTCCCTGAGTCGGCATGGGACCTGTGGCATGTGTTCTTCGTCTTTGCGGGGGGCCTCGTCGGCGCCATCGTCGGCGGGGCGGCGGTCGTCGCCGTCGGCGGCGACGTGGAGAGCGCCGGCTCGGTGTTCGGCATCGTCTTCCCGGCCCAGGTGGCAGGTTCTCTCGGGGTCGCCTGGTATCTCTCGCACAGCCGGGGTACCGGTCGATGGGCGGCGGACTTCGGTCTCCGCCTGCGGGCGAGACATGTCTGGGGGCTGGTCGCAGGAGTGGGGCTGCAGCTCGGGGCGCTGTTCGTCACCGGGCTCACGATCCTCATCCTGGGTGGCGACGCGGCCCCCAGCCAGGACGTCGCCGAGGTGGCAGAAGGCTCCACCGGCGCCGCGCTCGCCCTCGCGTTCGTCGCCACCGTGGTATTCGCCCCGCTGGTCGAGGAGATCGTCTACCGCGGAATGCTGCTCTCCCGGCTGAGGCGAACGATGCGCCGCCACGGCGCCGCCCTGACGGCGGCAGCCGTGTTCGCAGCCGTCCATCTCCTCGACCCAGGCACCTTGCTGCTCCAGCCGGGTCTCTTCTTCATCGGCGCAGTGCTCGGCTACGCCGCACTCCGGAGCAAGGATCTGTCACTGCCCCTGTTCCTTCATGCAGGCGTCAACCTCACGGGGCTTCTACTTCAACAGTTCGCCGACGAGCTCGCCGACTGGGCGGAGAACATCGACTCCGGCATGGCCGTCGTGCTGCGCTCTCTCGGTTGATCGGCGCGGCTCTGGTTCTCGTCGCCCCCATCTGATAGGAAGGGGCCGCGCGGAGCCCGGCGAAGTCCAAAGGGGCTCCCATCGAGACTCGCCGCATCGGGCCCGTCGTGCCCGTGCTCATCGCCGTCCTCGTGTCCGTCGGCGCGGTGTGGTTCGGGCGTCGCTCGCCGCAACCGCCGCCAGCGATACGCAGCGCAGCGGTCACCGTCGGATCGGCGTCAGCAGACACCATCACCGTGCACGTCTCGGGAGCCGTCGCCGCGCCCGGACTGGTCTCGGTGAGCCGGAAGGGACGGGTGGCCGATGCGGTCGCCGCGGCCGGTGGTGCGCTGCCTGAGGCGCGACTCGGCTCGCTCAACCTTGCCGCACCCGTTCGCGACGGCGAGCAGATCGACGTGCCTTCCCCGTCTCCGGATGGTGACCCGCCTGCGGTGACCGAGTCCGGAACGGTGCGGGTCAACGTGGCAACACCCACCGAGCTCGAGGTCCTCCCGGGCGTCGGACCGGTGCTCGCGGCCCGCATCGCTGCACACCGCGACGACCACGGTCCGTATGGATCGGTCGAGGACTTGCTCGACGTACCGGGGATCGGCGAGGGGAAGCTGGCCTCGCTACGGGACTTCGTCGTGGTTCCGTGACGCGGAGGCTGCGATGGCCCTCTCCGGTGGAGCGACCGGCGGTGGCTGCTGCCGTTGCGGCTTGGTCGGGGGCGCTGTGTGGGGTCCGTTTCGGTTTCGCGGCGTGTGCGCTCGGCCTCGTGCCCGCGCTCGTCGCTCGCAGGTATCGCCGCCCGGCGGCGATCGTCTTCGTCGCGGCCGCCGCATCCGGCGCGTTTGCCGGGGTCAGGGTGGCCTCGAACACCGAACCCCAGCTACCCGTCGGGAGGGTCACGATCCAGGCCACCGCGGAGACCGATCCTTTCGAGGGTCGGTACGGGTCATCGTTCGTCGTTCGACCGTCAGCGATCGCCTTCGAGACCGGCTGGGAGCCGTGGACGGGGCCGCTCCTCCTCGTCCGCACCGGCGAGGCGGCGGATGTCGCGGTCGGGTCGCTGATCGAGGTGACGGGGGTGGTGCGGGAGGCGGTCGGTGTGACGAGGGGCCTCCGCTCCTCCGGTGAGCTTCGAACGGCGTCGGTGCTGTCCGTCGCAGCGTCCGATGCGCCGCATCTCGTCCTCGGGAACGGGCTGCGGAGACGCGTCCAGACGGGGCTCGCAGACCGATCCGAGGATCCTGCAGCCGCGCTGCTCGCGGGTCTGCTGATCGGCGATGTGGCGGCGCTCCCCGAGGACGAACTCGATGACCTGCGGCGTTCAGGCCTCACTCATTTCGTTGCCGTCTCAGGCGGCAACGTCGCGCTGTTTCTCGCCGCGTGGTGGCTGGTGTCGGCACCGCTCGGTATCGGGCCCCGGATCCGCGCCGCGACGGGTCTCCTGGCTCTCGTCGTCTTCGTCGTCGCCACCCGCTGGGAGCCCTCCGTCGTCCGCGCCGCGACGATGGCATCCATCGTCCTCGGTGGAAGGCTCCTCGCCGTGCCCGTCGGGCCGTGGACCGCCCTCGGGACCGCGGTCACGGTGCTTCTTCTCGTGTCCGGCGACCTGGCGACGAGCCTCGGCTTTCAGCTCTCGGTGCTGGCGACGGCGGGCGTCATCGCCGGTTCGCGGCTCTTCGAGGGCAGGCGACCCAAGTTCGCCTGGGCCGCGCTCGGAGCCACCATGTCCGCCCAGGCCGCCGTGCTGCCCCTCTTGCTCGCCGTATTCGGCACGGTGCCTTCCTCGGCTCCGGTGGCGAATGTCGTCGCCGCACCCCTGGTAGCCCTGGCGACGTCGATCGGCGGGATCGGCGCGCTCGCCGGGATCCAGACTGTGACCTCGGTGGGAGTGGCGATCTCAGGGGCGATCCTCACCGTGGCAAGGGTTGCCTCCAGTTGGCCGCAGCTCGGGCTCCCTGGAGTGGCTGCGGTCGTGACGGTCGGCGTGGGCCTTCGCACGAAGGCGACCCGCCCCCTCGCGCTGGCCGTCGGCATCTTCACGGTGTCGACGATCATGCCGAGATCCGCACCCTGGCCCGCTGCGCCGACCGTGTCGTTTCTCGATGTGGGTCAGGGCGACGCGACCCTGCTCCGATCACCGGACGGTGCCGTGGCTCTCGTGGATGGGGGCGCCGATCCCAGACTCATGCGCACGCGGCTCGGGGAGCGGGAGGTGGCTCGGATCGATCTGCTCGTCGTCACCCATGGCGACATCGACCATTTCGGAGGGTTGCAGGGTGTGACCGGGAACTACGACGTGGGCGTGCTGTGGCTCCCGGCGTATGCGACGCTGGGGCCTGAGCTGTCCCGCCTCGCTGCGGTCGCAGCAGAGCAGGGGGTGGCGGTGCGTACCGTGGAGGCCGGAGACGGTGGGACGGTCGGCACGTTCCGCCTCAGCGTGCTGGGCCCGGGGCGGCGCTTCGCCGGTGACAACGACGGCTCGGTCGTCATCCTCGTCGAGGCGGGTGGCTCCACGGTGCTCCTCGGCGGCGATGTCGAGGCCGTCGCCCAAGGAGAGTTGCCGGTGCTGCGCCCCGACGTGCTGCTCGTGCCGCACCACGGCTCCGCAACCACCGATCTCCGCTGGCTTCGGGAGACTGCGGGTCCGCTCGCGGTGATCAGCGTCGGTGACAACGCATACGGCCATCCGTCCCCGGCGGTGGTCGATGCGCTGGATGAGGCCGGCACCTCGGTGCACCTCACCTCCACGGATGGCACGGTCGACGTCAGGCTCGGTTCCGAAAGCGTCACGCGGGAGGTCTACTCTCGGTGATCGTGAAGTCGATCGTGACGATCTCCGGCCCGCGCGAGGCCGGCCCCGGTGAGCGAGAGCTGATGCTCGCTCGGGCGCACGAACTGCTTGGGGCTGCGGATGCGGGAGAGATCACGCGCATCGACGTGCCGGGCAGAGGAGCAGGAGACGATGTCTCGGAAGCGGGCATGCGGGTTTCGGTGCAACCCGTCGTGCCTGCCCTCCAGAGCTGATCGTTGTTCGGTGACCGTACCGGCCTCCTGGTCGTCGATGCGCAGGCTCTCCAGAAGGCCGAGGCGACGGTCATCGCCGAGGTGATCGCGCTGGCTGACCCCGAGGCGATCGTCGCCATTTTCGTCGCCACCGGCGCCGTGCCGGCCCCGCTCGGGAAGGTGCTGCGCAAGATCGGAGACGTGGTCACCGTCAAGCGAATCGACGAGCGCGGTGCCGCCGATTGGACGAGAAAGACCGCGAAGGCTCGCGGGCTCCGCATCGGAGCAGCGGCAATCGACGCGCTGGTTCGCAGGTTTGGGACGGACGTCGCCTCCTTGGGCCAGGCGTTGGATCAACTGGCGGCTTCCGGAGGAGACACCAGCGCTGAAGCCATCGAGACCCGGTTCCGCAACCGCCCTGACGAACCGACGTGGCACTACATGGATGCCATCTCTTCGGGGAAGCAGGGCGATGCCCTACGACGCCTCGAGGACTTCCTCCAGCACAGTCACCCGCTCGTGCTCGTGGCCACGATCCAGAACGATCTGCGACGCCGGGCACTGTCCACGATCGCTCCCGATTACGACACCTTCGCGGAGTGGGACGGGGGCGCGAAGGGCTATCCAATGGAGAAGGTCTGGCGGGTGCGGAGCCGGGTGCGGGACTCGGATCTCCGTCTCGCTCTCCATGCCGTATCCAGGGCCGACCTCCAACTGAAGTCGAAACCCGAGGCCACGCACCGGGTGATGATGGAGCGTCTCACCGTTGCATTGTGCCGCTGGTACGGGGGGAAGAATTAGTGGTCCGTCGCTCAGTTGATGCCCAGCTATCTGGGCGTGGGACCACCAGCGGCGTCCTACACCTCGAGCCGCACGGCGTAGAGACGGTGGTTCTCATCGTCGAAGCACACGAAAGAGACGCGCTCGATGGTGCCTGCGTGCTCCTCGACCCAGCCCCGCACGGCCGCGAGCGCGGTGTCGGCAGCCAGTGTCTTCGGAAACTGGTACACGCCGGTCGAGATGTTGGGGAACGCCACGGATCGACACCCTTTTGCGAGCGCCAGGTCGAGGCTCCGCCGGTAACACGACGTGAGGAGGGCCGTCGCCTCCTCCGGGCTGTGTGCGCTCCAGACGGGGCCGACGGCATGGATGACATAGCGTGCGGGAAGCATCCCCGCCGTCGTGACGACGGCGTCGCCGGTCTCGCCATGGGTGAACAGGAGTCCGTGGCTCAGCGC
>JBHHXA010000115.1:0-7466 GCA_046756805.1 Acidimicrobiia bacterium | reverse complement strand
TGGGACCCGCTGGCTGGGACCCGGTGGCCGAGACGCAGTGTGAGCCTGGGACCCGGTGGCTGGGACCCGGTGCCTGGGACGCGGTGCGAGCCTGGGAGAATGGAGCCATGATCGAACTGCATCTCGACGACATGGCGCACGGCGGGGCCGCCGTGGGAAGGCTCGACGGCAAGGCCCACTTCGTCGACGGCGCGATGCCGGGAGAGCGGGTGCGAGGAGTACTTGCCCGCGACGCAGGCGCCTGGGCGAAGGTCGACCTGATCGACGTGGTCGATGCGTCACCGCAGCGCGTGGATCCCGAGTGCCCTCACTTCGCTACTTGTGGGGGGTGTCAGTGGCAGTACGCGTCGCGAGCCGCACAGCTGGAGTGGAAGCGCTCCATCGTGGCCGGTCAGCTCGCCCACATCGGTGGTCTGCGCGAGGTGGAGGTGCGAGACACGGTGGCACCCTCCGCCCCGTACGGATACCGAAACCGCATGGATTTCCGGGTGGTACAGGGGCGACCCGCGCTGACGAAACGCAACACGAGGTCCCCGGTCACGATCGATACCTGCGCCGTGCTCCACCCCGCGGGGCGCGCTCTGTTCGATGCGCTCGGCCCGATGCCCGGCACGACCTCGCTCACGATCCGTTGCGGAGCCGGGACCGGCGACGTGCTCGTCGTGGTCAGAGGCGAGGTCCCACCCCAGGCCGGATCGTGGGAGGCGTCCGTCGCCCACGATGTGCGAGGCAGGCTGCGCACCGTGCGCGGCACCCCGGCCATCGAGGAGATCGTCGATGGACACCGGCTGCGCATCAGCGGAACCACCTTCTTCCAGGCAAACACCGAGGGGGCACAGACACTGGTCGATCTCGTCCGAGCGGCACTGCGCCCGGAAGCAGACGACGTGCTGCTCGACGCCTACGCGGGGGGTGGCTTGTTCTCGGTTGCGCTCGGAGGCGCGGTCACCGAGGTCGTGGCCGTCGAGGCGGCACCGGATTCGGTCGCCGATCTCGTTCACAACCTCGAGGCGGCCGACGCCGAAGCAACCGTGATCGAGGGCAAGGTCGAGCGCGTGGCGGGCGCGGCGAGACCGGAGGTGGATCTCGCGATCGTCGATCCGCCCCGGCGCGGGTTGAAGACCGAGGGCGTAGACGCGATCGTCTCGCTCAATCCGCGGACGATCGCCTACGTGTCCTGTGATCCCGCCAGCCTGGCGAGGGACGCACGACTTCTCCGCGATGAGGGTTACGCACTCGACCACGTGGTCCCGGTCGACATGTTCCCGCAGACGTTCCACGTCGAGGCGGTTGCCCGCTTCACCCGCTGAAACCCGGCACCGCCCGATGGAGCCTTCGGAGTCAGATCTCGTCGACGAGACGCTGTCGCTTCTCTGCGAACTCCTCGTCCGAGATCACGCCCTCCGCGTGAAGCCGCGCCAGCCGCTCGAGCCGCTCGGTGGGATCGGAAGCCACCGCTTCTGCGACCAGCGAGCCTTCCTCCCTCGCAAGCGACTTCGCCCTTGCTTCCCGCACCCGGTACAGCAGGGATTGGAACTCGTCCGGCTGCGGCACGTCGTTGAACCGGCTTTGCCCGCTCTCGCCCGCGGACTCGATCAGGAGGTCGCCGGATCGAAGGATGCGTTCGAGCACGTTCTGGTGAAAGAGCACGTTGGCGATGTTCTCGAGCGGGATCTCGATCCCGGCGCGCGCGATTACGCCGGAACGCGTGATGAGGCGCTCCGTGGTGAGGACGTAGATGGTGAACCACCACCGGACGAAGGGCCGGAAGACGAGCGGTATGAGGAGCAGCACGACCGCGGCGGCGATAACCGCCTCGACGAGACCGGAGTCGATCGAGAACACCGCCAGGACGAGGACCATGAGGACGATCCCCGCCACCAGCCACAGGAGGGGGATGACGAGCAACCGCCAATGCGGTCGAAACTCGCGGACGATGTCCTCGCCCTCTGTGAGGAGACGCTCTGGATAGCCCATTGCGGTCAGGCTATCAGGAGAACAGGGGTCGAGGGCAGATCGGACTGGACCGCAGCCCGGACGATCGAACCGACGGTGGCCCAGGACGCGGGAAACCCCGAGGGAGCTTCGACCGAAGTCTCGACCCTCTCGGGGTGTTCCCTGTCGGTCAGGCCTTTCGGCTTGGCCGACTGCCCTCACCGCGACCGAAGCCGTGGCGTGGGCTCGTCCGTCCGGCCCGGTCCCCCTCGCCCGAAGGCGGAGGTCCCGGCGGCCCCGTGAGAGGCCACACCCAACCCTTTCGGGAAGGCGCCCGAGTCGGACGTTGAGCCCTTTCGAGCCCACCGGTCGCCCTTTCGGGCTTCCGGGCCCCCGGTTCGGTTTCCCTCACCGGCGACTGTTGCAACATATGAGCCGCCGCGGCGCCGGTCAAGCCGAAACGCTGCTTCGTTTTCGCGTCCCATCGAATTGTTTCGCGGACCAGCTGCGGACGCTGGTTCCGGCCCGGAGAGCGTGTCCGTGAGGCGTCGCTAGCGTGCCTGCATGCTTCGAAGGGGCCCTCGCCGAAGAAGACGAACAGCGCTCCTCTTCGTGACGATGCTGCTGGCTACGGCGTGCAGCGCCGACGGTGCGTACGACGCAGCGACGCCGGACGACACCGCGGCTGCCGACGTGGTGCTCCGCGCCGATGGCTTGTCCGTCATCGATGTGGGCTCGATGCCGGCGCAGGTGATCGCCGAGCTCACCCTGCGCTTCGGTGGCCCCGATCGCGACTCGGGCTGGATCGAGCCGGCATCGGCGGTCTACGGCTTGTGCCCGGGCGCAGAGATGCGCGCCGTTGGCTGGGGCAGCTTCTTCGCCCTCTTCTCCGGAGACGGTTCCGGTGACGAGAGCGGCCGATGGCTCACGTGGACGTACGGCTTCGACCATGAAGTCGCACTCGGCGGTGTCGATCCGCGCGATCTCGACCTCCGCACCGCCGTCGGGATCGGGCTCGGGTCGACGCGCACCGATCTGCGGTCCGCGTACGGCGACCGCCTCGAGGAAACGGGCGACGTCGCCATCGACATCTGGGGCTTCGAGATCGACCCCGGGTCACAGGAACGGGTGCGGGGCACGCTGTCGGGACCGGGACCGGAGGCGTCGGTCTTGTTCCTCGAACGCGTCCCGGGATGCGACGATCTCGAACACGGTACCTGAAGTCTTTGGGGGGAGCACCGTACATAGAGAAACCCCGAGGGAGCTTTGGCCGAGGCCTCCACCCTCTCGGGGTTTCGGGCGAGACAGCCCGCGGGGCTGCCTCTATCCCTCAGGTCCAGCCGAAGCCGTTCCCTCGGGCGACCTTCGCCGGGTCCGGGGCCGAAACCCCGCGCCCTCCCTTTCGGGTGAGCACCCGTGTCCGGTCGTGGTGGTGCAGGCCGAAACCGACAGCCACCTGTCCGGCGCCGCCTCCCGCGGAAGCCTTCACCGGACCTCGGACCCCGTCTCTCGACGCAGCCGAGCCGGCCGGGCGGGCGACCCAGTGAGCCGGCGGCGAACCACCAGACCCTCTGGGCCGACCCTCCAGGCCTCCCGTTGGAGCCGAAGCCCCTCCGGGTGTTCCCATCCGGGTCAGCCGCGGCGTCTCCGAACGGACGACCCCAAGCCGTTCCGGACCCGAAGGCCCGACCCGACACCCGGTTTCCCGAGCTGGGACCGCAGACCCCTTCCGGACCAAAGCCCATCCGAGGCCATGGATCGGCCGTCTCCGGCCGCTCCGAACCGAAACCCAAGACCGAAGCCCTACGTCACGGCAATCCCCTCTGGAGTTCCCCGAGGTTCGTGCGGTTGCCCGCTCTCCCCTACGGAAGGTCCCTTGCGAAACCGACTCCGAGGTTCCCCCTCTCGGTTCGAGAACCTTTGAGGGATCGCAAAGCTACGCGACCCGGCAAAGACGCGTCAAATGGGACGGGTGGTTAGTTTTCGCGAGTTCACGGGAGTTTTCGCGATCTCTTCGAGCGTGGTCCCGAATGGCCCATTCTGCGCACTTCGCAGGGTCCGGCCGCTGCAGAGTCCGCCGAATCACACGAGTGTGGTTTTTGTCGCAGCCGGGGCGTATATTCCGTCTCGATGACCACCGACGTCGCAACGACCGAGACCGCTGCCGCTGCGCCAGGGCTGACGACCCTCTCCCCGAGCAGAGCGAGCGACTTCAAGCAGTGCCCGCAGCTGTTCAAGTTCCGTGCGATCGACCGCATCGACGTACCGCCGACGGTCTACCAGGCGCGAGGGACCACTGCGCACCTCGCCCTCCAGAGGCTGTTCGACCATCCGGCCGCCGACCGCACGCCTGAGCTCCTCTACGACCTGTTCCGCCAGGCTTGGGTCGATCTCCGCGACGAGGAGTTTGCGCACCTGTTCGAGGACGTCGAAGCAGAGCGCTCGTGGGGAATCGGGAGCATGGCGATCCTCGCCAACTACTTCGGTGTCGAAGACCCGAGAACGATCGAGCCGCTCCATCGCGAGTTCGACATGCTCGAGACCATGGGCGACATCACGATCCGCGGCATCCTGGACCGCATCGACGAGGACGAGCGCGGTCTCGTCATCACCGACTACAAGACGGGCAAGGCACCGCCGGAGCGGTATGCGCTGTCTTCGTTCTTTGCGCTCAAGATCTACGCGCTGCTGGTCCGTTCTCTCACCGGCAGAACGCCACACACGCTGCGGCTGCTGTATCTCAACGGCCCCACGGAGTACGCGATCGGGGTGACCGACGGGCAGCTCGATGCGATGGAGCGCCAACTCCATGCGCTGTGGACCGCCATCAACCGTGCGATCGCAACCGGATCCTTCCCGACACGGGTGAGCAGGCTCTGCGACTACTGCCAGCACCGTGACCTCTGCCCGGCCTTCGCCGGCGAACCCGCCGCGACCACCGTTCCGGACGCACGCTGAGGTCCGCAATGCCTCCTCAGCCCGAGCGGCCTGGGTACGCTGGTTCGCGGCACATGGCACCCGACGATCCGGTCTCTTCTGTATCAGTGGTCTTCACGATCGGACACGGTCGCGACGATTTCGGAGCGTTCACCGAGCGCTGCAGGCCACATGGTGTGCGCACGATCGTGGACGTGCGAAGCGCGCCGTACTCACGCCACGCACCGGACTTCACGAAAGCCAGGCTCGAGCGCCTGTGCGCCGAGGCCGGGCTCGGCTATCGATGGATGGGCGCGACCCTCGGTGGCAGACCCGACGGCGTGGAAGGGAACGCCGGGTTGGCAGCGGGGAGCGCTCCCGCCGATCCCGACTCCGCTGGTTTTGCTGCGGGCATCTCGGAGCTCGAGGGCCTCATCCACGCCGGGCCCGTCGTCGTCCTGTGTGCGGAGACGGATCCGGAGCGATGCCATCGCGCCCACATCATCGCTCCCGCCCTCATCGAGCGCGGCCATCGGGTCGCCCACATCACGGCGGACGGCACCGTGGCCTCGCACCAGCCGCAGCTGGAGCTCTGATCCCGGCAACGTGTCACAGCCGGGCGATACCGTCGGCTCCATGAACACGATGTCGCTCGTGGACGCACCGCTCGTCGAAACAAGGGTCGGCCCCGATGCCTGGCCGAGCGCGATCGCGGCAGCTGAGGGTCCACAGATCGTGGTCGGAGGTCCGGGCACGGGAAAGTCCGAGTTCCTCGTGCGCCGCCTGCACCACCTCGTCGCGGAGAGGGGCGTGACGCCCGACCGCATCCTCGCCCTCAGCTTCTCCCGACGCGGCGCAGCCGACCTGCAGAGAAGGATCAGGAGCGCGCTCACGCGCACCGTCGGCGAGTTGGACATCACGACCTTCCACTCGTTCTCGGCTCGTCTGCTGGAGTCCCGCGGCTCCTACGCCGCAGCTGAAGGCCCGTTGCAGGTTCTCACCGGTCCCGAGCAGACGGCCTTCGTACGAAGGCTTCTGGCCGCAGAGAACCCCGAGGACTGGTCGGTCGCCACGCGACCGCTCCTCGGAACGGCGACCTTCGCCGCCGAGGTGACCGACTTCGTGCTCAGAGTCAGCGAACGGCTCATCGACGACGACGAGCTCGAGATCCTGGCGGCGGCCCGCAACGAGTGGAGGGGTCTGCCCGGCTTCGTGCGCCGCTACCACCGCGCGCTCGCGGCTCGCTCGCGGATCGACTACAGCGGACTCGTGGCCCGCGCCGTTGCTGTGCTCACAGATCCCGCGAGCAGGGCCCCGGACATCGAATACGTGCTCGTAGACGAGTACCAGGACACGACCGCTTCCCAGGTGGCGCTCATCGATGCGCTGACCCGCGGCCGCAGGAACGTCACGGTCGCCGCAGACCCCTACCAATCGGTCTACAGCTTCCGCGGTGCCGCGCTGACCAACGTCTCGACCTTCGAAGACCGATTCGGCACCGGGGACCGTCCGGCATCGCGCATCATTCTGACGACTTCGTTCAGGACGCCGGGACGCATCCTCGAGGCAGGCGCGGCAGTCACTGCAGGTGCCGAGCTACCCGGTGCGGCCGGGCCCGTCATCCCCGCCCCCGGAGACGGCAGAGTGGAGGTCTGCGTCTTCGATCAACAGACCGCCGAGGCGGAGTGGGTGGCCGACGAGATCCAGCGGCTCCACCTGGCTGACCGCCTCCCGCTCTCATCCATCGGCGTGTTCGTCCGCTCCAAGCGGCGGTTCCTCCCTGAGCTGTCTCGTGCGCTCGACCGGAGGCACCTCGCCCACGACGATCCCGACGCCCGCCTCGCGGAACAGCCTGCGGTTCGCTTCGTGCTCGACCTGGTGCGCGCCGCCACCGGATGCGACGGAGAGAACGAGACCGCCAAGGCCATGCGGAGGATCCTTCTCGGGCCGCTGATCGCCCTTCCCTTCGGGGAATTGCGAGCGGTCGAGGAGCGAATGCGGCGGGAAGGCATCGGCTGGGCGGCCGCCCTCGTCGGGACGGTCGGCAGCGCACCCCTGGTCGCGTTCCTCGCCGACCCGGACTGGGCCACGGATCTGCCGGCAGACGACGGCTTCTGGGAAGTCTGGACGGGTCTGCCGCAGCTCAGGGCTGTTGCCGTGGAGCCCGACCGACGCGAGGAGCGGGCGGCCTGGACCTCTCTCGGACAGGTGCTCGCGAGGTGGACCGAACGCAACCCGAGTGCGTCGCTGGTGGACTACTTGCGCCTCGTCGAGGAGGAAGACTTCGAGGCCAGCCCACTGCTGAGCTACCGAAGACCCGGCGAGGACCGCGTCACGCTGACCACGTTGCACCAGTGCAAGGGGCTCGAGTTCGAGGTCGTGTTCATCGCAGACGCCGTCGACGGGGTGTTCCCCGATCTGCGCCCCCGTGACAGCTTCCTCGGTACACGCCACCTCCTCCCCCACCTCCCCACGGCCACTGCCGGCTACACCGCGTTCCGGCTCCAGGAGGAGCGCAGGCTCGCCTACACCGCCATGAGCAGGGCTCGGGCCAGGGTCGTGTGGACGGCAACCTCGTCGGGCTCTGACGACGGTCGAGGGCGGCCCAGCAGGTT
>JBHHXA010000114.1:0-7477 GCA_046756805.1 Acidimicrobiia bacterium | reverse complement strand
CATGGCGGGGTTCGTGGAGCGGGTCCCGACGATGGTCGACCGGCGGCGCGAAGGGAGGATGATCGTCGACCTCGATGCCGTGTCCGCCTGGCTCAACGGTCCGGCGAGTTGGAGCTTCCAAACCACGCTGTCCCGGGTCGAGATGCCCGGTGAGCTGTGGGTCCGCACCCCGGACCCCGATGCAGCCATCAGGAGAGTCACGTCGCAGCTTCCGCCCAATTCCCCACCGGATGAGATCGTGTCGATAAGGGCCACGGAAGCCGACTTCTCCAGCAGACCGGTGCAGGTCGGACTGGTCTCGATCCTCTTCGTCGGTGCTGCGACATCCGTCGTCCTAGCGCTGGCGGGGGTGATCGGGTACGTGCTGCTGGCCGTGTCCCGCCGGGCGCGTGAGATGGGTGTGTTGCGTGCGCTGGGTTTCGAGCGCTCGGGGGTGGCCGCGACGTTCGCGGTCGAGCAACTCGCGGTGCTGGGCCTCGGAGCAGTGATCGGCGCCGTGGGTGGTATCGCTCTCGTGCGTGCGATGCTCCCATTCCTTCAGCTCGGCGAGACGGCGGAGGAGATCGTGCCGCCGGTTCGGCTCGACATCGATGCCGCTGTGCTCTTGCTCTACATCGGCGTCGTCGGCCTGCTGCTCATCGTGTCGGTCGTCTGGGCGACGCGCCGCGTGTCCGTGCGGCGCATGTCCGAGGTACTCCGGGAGGTGGAGCGCTGATGGCGGCCATCATCGAATGTGGGAACCTCATCAAGATCCACAAGCAGGGCAGCCTGGAGGTGGTCGCGCTCCAGGGCCTCGACTTCGTGATGGCAGAGGGCGAGTTCATCTCGATTGTGGGCAAGTCGGGTGCGGGGAAGTCAACGCTTCTGCAGATCCTGGCCGGGTTGGAGACCCCGTCTGCGGGCAGCGTCACCGTCGCAGACACCGACCTGGCGGACATCGGCCAGAGTGCCCTCGTCTCGCACTACCGGCGCAACGTCGGGTTCCTGTGGCAGGACTTCACGCGGAACCTTCTCCCGTATCTCAAGGCGATCAAGAACGTCGAGCTTCCCATGCTCCTTGCCGGCATGGGTGGTCGCAAGCGGCGGCAGCGGGCGAACGATCTCCTGGAGGCGACCGGGCTCCGCAACCGCGCCTACGCGCCGGTGCACACGATGTCGGGAGGCGAGCAGCAACGTCTGGCGCTGTGCGTGGCGCTTGCGCTCGGACCACGGCTGCTTCTCGCGGACGAACCCACCGGTGAACTGGACACCGAGACGTCGCTCGAGATCTACGAGTTGCTGCGCACGATGTGCCACGACGGCGGTCTCTCGATTCTCGTAGTCACCCACGACGTTGCTCTGGCGCAGCGCACCGATCGCGTCGTGCGTCTCGCCGACGGCCGGGTCGCCATCGAAGGCGATCTCCACGGCGTCACGGAGACCATTGCCGTGGATCCGGCCGGAGTCGTCCGCCTGCCGCGAGACCTGTTGCTCGCCGCCGGCATCGAGGAGGGCGTCGACGTGCGGCTCGTCGATGGCGGCATCCTCCTCAGCCGCCCGGAGCCGGAGATAGCTGCTTCGCCTGAGCCGGAGGGAGACGGCGATGAGCCTTGAGTTGCACGGCGTCTCGAAGCGCTACCCGGGTGGAGCGATCGGTGCGGTCGACGTCTCTCTCGAGATCGAGCGTGGCGAGGTGGTGGCCCTCTTCGGTTCGTCCGGTTCGGGGAAGACGTCGCTCCTCCAGATCGCCGGCCTCCTGATGCCGCCCGACGAGGGCGAGGTAGTGCTCGACGGTGAGCGGGTATCGAGCCGGTCGGAGGGAGCCGCCGCAGAGGTGCGGCGCACCAGTCTCGGGTTCGTCTTCCAGACCTCGGGCCTTCTTCCCCTGCTGTCCGCCGAGGAGAATGTGGACGTCTCGCTGCGTCTGCTCGGCGTTGGAGGGCGCAAGGCGAGAGCGCGGGTGCGGGCTGCGCTGGCGGCGGTGGAGATGGAGGACAGGGCCGCCCATCGACCCGATGAGCTGTCCGGCGGTGAGCAGCAGCGGGTCGCGATCGCACGTGCTCTCGTCCACGCACCGGGCTATCTGCTCGCCGACGAGCCGACGGGCGAACTGGACACCGCCACCGGTGCCTCGATCCTCGGTCTGCTGCGCGAGGTAGCCGCTGCCGGGACGGCGATCCTGGTAGCGACACACGACCCTGCCGCCCTCGGCTACGTGGATCGCGCTTTCTTCGTCAGTTCCGGCGTCTTGCACGCTCCCGATCGCGACGAGCTCGCCTTGTGGCTGACGCAGGGCGAATCGCTTTCGATGTAGAAATCGTCCGGCTACTCGTACACCTTCTCCGCGACCGCGTCGGCGAGCCCCGCATCCGCTTCGACGTCCCGACGGTGTTTCAAGCTGCCGGCCAGCTCCTTGTAGTACTCGTGCTGGATGAGGTTGGCCATGATCTCGGACGTGCCGGTCCAGATCATCGCGAGCCTGGTGTCGCGCAGGATCCGTTCGATGGGGTACACATCCGTGTAGCCGATGCCCCCCATGATCTGCATCGCGTCGTTGACGACCTCCCAGGCCGCCTCGGTGCAGAACTTCTTGGCCTCGCTCACGATGCGGCGGTGCGGCAGACCCGCGTCCACGGTCTTGGCCGCGGCCCACACCAGGCCCCGTGCCGCGTCGAGCTTGGTGATGGAGTCCGCCACCTTGTGGCTCACGGCCTGAAAGTTGCGAATCGGCTGCCCGAACGCCTTGCGCTTCATCGAATAGTCGGCGGCGACGTCGATCGCACCGCGGGCGGCACCGAGCGTGAACGCGGCGGAGGTCATCCGTTCCGGGATCATCATCCGGTCGAACACCTCCCTGCCGCCGTTGAGGGGTCCGATCACGTTCTCGTGCGGAACCCGCACCTTGTGGAACGTGATCCTGCCGGTGCCTCCTCCCCTCGCCCCCATGAGACCGAACACGTGCTCGACCTTGACGCCGCGGTCGCGCTCGACGAGGAACACGGACAGAGACTGATGGGGCGGGTTCTCCGGCGCCGTCTTGGCGTACACGAGGAAGAAGTCCGCGCCCTCCGCCCCCACGATGAAGCGTTTCGCACCGGAGATGACCCACTCGTCACCGTCGCGTCGTGCAATGGTGGTCGCACCGAAGAAGTCGGAACCGCCCCGGGGCTCTGTGAGCGCCTCCGCCGAGATGAGCTCGCCCCGCAGCATCGGCTCCAGGAACCGGGCCTTCTGATCCGCAGTGCCGAAGTGCACGAGCGCTTCACCGACGATCGAAGGCATCGCCGTCTGGCAACCGAGTACCGCACCGAGGGTGCCGATCTCCTCGAGTGCAGCGACCTCCGCGGTCCATCCCAAGCCGAGGCCGCCGTGAGCGGTGGGGAACCGGATGCCGTACAGCCCGGCCTTCGCCACCTTCTCGTGATAACCGTGCGGGAAGTCGAGGGTCTCCTGGTCGAGATCCCGGAGAAAGGCAGGGTCGATCTCGTCCCTGGCGAAGGCCCTCGCCCTCTGCTGGATCTCGCGCTCCTCATCGGAGAGCAGGACGTCGAACATGGGGGTGGCTCCTCGGCGTTGTCGTATCTCCGATCGTACGCCGCGGGGTGCGCCGGTGCCGGTCGCAGATGCCGGCTGGAGATCGCGGGGCCTCTGAGGGCCCGTCGGAGCGGTTGCCTAGGATGACCCATCCGGCAACCGTCAGGGCGTCGTGTGATCCTGTCCGACAGAGACATCCGCAAAGAGCTCGAGAGCGGTCGTGTCGTCGTTGATCCGCTGGACGAGGATGCGGTGCAACCAGCGAGCCTCGACGTGCGCGTCGGGGACCGCTTTCTGGTCTTCGCCAACCACAGGCGTTCCCTCATCGACGTCCGCGACCCGATGGACGACCTCACCGAGGAAGTGGCGGCGACAGAGGACGACCCGTTCATCCTCCACCCCGGCGAATTCGTGCTGGGCAGCACGCTGGAGGTCATCGAGCTACCGAACGATCTCGTCGGTCGGGTCGAGGGCAAGAGCAGTCTGGGCCGTCTCGGTCTGCTGATTCACTCGAGTCTGCCCGCGTCGGAGAGTGTGCTGTTCCTCAGTGACGGGCATTTGAGGAGGCGCACGATCGGTGAGATCGTCAAGGAGCGCCTCGCCGGCTCGGTCGTGTCCTTCGATCCCGAGACGTTCGAGATCGGGTACCACCCGGTCACCGGTTGGTACGAGGGTGCGGCGGATCGCATCTTCGAGGTGCGCCTGCGTTCGGGGCGAAGTGTGCGGGTCACCGCCGGCCACAACCTCTTCACGATCGATAGGGAAGGCGTGTTGCAGAAGACACCGACGCAGGGGCTCCGCCCCGGTGTCCGCGTCGCGGTGCCGGGGCGGATCCGTGCGCCCGCGCTTGCAACGCCTGTGCTTGATATCTGGGCGATGATCCCGGAGTCGGAGATCGGGTCGATCATGGTGGAGGGGCCTTCGGTCTCGCTGCTGTTTCGCGAGCACCGGACCTCCGTCGCGGCAGCGCTGCGAGAGGTCGGGATTGGCCACATCAGGTACTACGAACGGGCTCAGCGACTACCGGTTTCGGTTGCCCGCCAGTTCCTGCCCGAGGGGCCCAGCCATGCGGATCGGCTCCGATTCCGGGGGGCGCGCCGCTCCTTGCCTGTGGAGATCGTCGTCGATGATGAGCTTGCGTGGTTACTGGGCATGTACGTCGCCGAGGGGTATCAACGGCGAACGCAGATTGTGGTTTCGAACACCGACGAATCGATTCTCGATCGTGTCGAGGCGGAGTTCGACGCGTTGGACCTGCCGACATACCGGACGCCAGGGAAGAGCATCACTTGCATGAGCACGTTGTTCTCAGCCCTGATTCGATGGCTTGGGCTTTCGGGCGAAGCGGTCCAGAAGAGGCTCCCGCCGACGATCTACGGCTGGCCGGACTCACTGCAGGAGAGCTTCCTGGAGGGATTCATCGACGGCGACGGATCCCGCGAGCCGGAGCGGACCTCGCTCTGGACGTCCTCGCCGGGGCTGGCGGCGGACATGCTCCTCTTGCTGTCTCGTCTCGGACGGCGTGCGGCCGCGTATTTCCGAAGCCGGGAAGAGACTGTGGGCTTGTTTCAGATCGCCGTGCCGCATCGAGAGCACAAGCTGCTGACGGCGGTCCCGCTGGCAGACCGGTTGCTCGTCAGGCTCCGGCATCGAGTTGGGCTCTCCCAGCGGGAAGCTGCTGCTGCTGCTGCGGGCTACCGCCACCCGACGGATCTCTGCAGCATCGAGAAGCGCACAGGCGGAACTGCCGTGCGGAAGTCGACGTTGAGCCGCCTGCTCACGACCTATCGGGCTCGACAGGACTCTGCGGAAGGTCTTGAGCGACTGACTCGGCTCGTAGACGGCGATCTTCTATGGGATGAGGTCGTTGAGGTACGCGACACCGGTCGGGTGGAGCCTGTTTATGACATCGAGGTGCGACCCGGGGGCAGACATATTGAGAACTTCCTCGCAGGTGATGGCGGTGTCTTCGTGTCCAACACCGCCGGATTCGTCGATGCGGGCTTCCAGGGTCATCTCACGCTCGAGCTGAGCAACGTGGCGAACCTCCCGATCGCCATCTACCCGGGGATGCGGATCGGGCAGCTCTGCCTGTTCCGAATGACTTCACCGGCGGAGCGACCGTACGGCTCGCCCGAGCTCGGGTCCAAGTATCAGGGACAGAGAGGTCCGACGGCGTCACGCTATTCCGAGAACTATGGAGGCGAAGATGAGTGATGAGATGACGGCGAAGGTCGGCACGGTGGTCATCGACACGGAAGACGTCGACCGCCTCGTCGAGTTCTGGGGAGCGCTGCTCGGCCTCGAGGAGAGGCACCGCGTCGGCTCGTTCTTCGTTTGGATGAGCCGGATGGGCGAGGGAGGGCCGTCACTGGCCTTTCAGAAGGTGCCCGAAGCGAAGTCGGGAAAGAACCGGCTGCATCTCGATCTGGGTGTGGACGATCGAGAGGCCTTCGTGGCCCGGGTTGAGGCACTCGGCGGCTCTCGGGTAGAAGACCACACGGTGGATCGGTTCACCTGGTCGGTGATGAACGATCCGGAGGGCAACGAGTTCTGTATCGCGGACGGCTAGCCCAGAGGACCGGGGCCCGGTCTGGAGCGGGTGAGGGGAGTCGAACCCCCGTTTTCAGCTTGGGAAGCTGACGTTCTGCCGTTGAACCACACCCGCAAGGTAGCCGGATTGTAGGTGCCGTCGCGGCGGCAAGGGCTGGGGGGTCAGCCGGTGAGGAGACTGGCCGTGCCCCATACGGTGATGAGGATCCCGACCGAGAGCAGCCACCAGGCCCGCGCTCTGCGAAACTCGCCCGAGGCCCTGGCGGGAGCTTTGCCTCGTTTGTGCTGGATGATGGCGAAGCCGTTCCCCAGCACCAT
This sequence comes from Acidimicrobiia bacterium, assembly GCA_046756805.1. Lineage (GTDB taxonomy): Bacteria > Actinomycetota > Acidimicrobiia > Spongiisociales > UBA5794 > CAMYMC01. The sequence goes on along the minus strand of JBHHXA010000114.1, from coordinate 1,093 downwards.
CGCTGCTCCGACTGCGAGGATGAGCTGGGCCAGAAGGGCATCCAGACCGAGGATGTCGATGGCGTCCTGGGCGAACATGGCGGCGCACGGTAGCCGTCCCGCGGCACTGCCCGTCAGGCGTGTGATCGGCGCGGGACTGCCTTCGGTATCCTGCGACGGATGCCACGCTCCTGTCACGTGCTCCGGGTCTTCACGAGAGGTGACGCAGGCGGAAACCACCTCGGTGTCGTCGAGGACCTTGCGGGACTCGACACACACGCCATGCAGGGGATCGCTGCGCGCCTCGGCTTCTCCGAGACGACCTTCGTCGAGGCGCAGGGTGACGGCGTGCCGAACGTCAGGATCTTCACCCCCAACATGGAGCTGCCGTTCGCGGGGCACCCGCTCGTCGGGACCGCCTGGGTGTTGAACGTCCTCGGTGGCGGTGCGCATCCGACGCTGCGTTGCGGCGTCGGCGACGTGGGGGTCAGCGTTGCGGGCAACACCGTGTGGGTGGATGCCGCCCTCGGCCAGCCGGTGACAAACGCAGCGAGTCTGGCTCTCGCGGACCGCGCCGGTCTCGACGCACCTTCCCGATCGTGGCTCGTCGAGATGCCCAAGCGCTACGTCGTGTTGGAGTACGCCGACGAAGCGTCGGTGACCGGGGCCAAGCCCGACTTCGACGTGCTCTCCGAGGTCTTCGGCACACTGGTGTTCTCCCGGACGGAAGACGCGGTACGGGCCCGATTCTTCGCCCCCGACGCCGGCGTCCCGGAGGACCCGGCGACGGGCAGCGCCGCCGTCGCCCTGGCGGCGGCACTCGTGTCTGCGGGTGAATCGTCCGGTGCGCTTTCGATCGATCAGGGAGAGGAAACGGGCTTCCCTTCACGGATCGAGTTGGAATGGACCGAGGAGTCTGCCCGCATCGGCGGGACCGTGGTGCGCGACGAGATGCGAGCGCTCGACATCTGACTTCGGGCGGATCGCTGTCGTGCGCCTATCCGAGGGCCCGGTGGAGGAAGGCGGCGAGTTGTCCCCTGGTGACGACATCGTCCGGGCAGAACAGCGTGTTTGCCGGCGGGTTGCATCCCCGGGTGATTCCGGCTCTTGCGAG
>JBHHXA010000113.1:0-7491 GCA_046756805.1 Acidimicrobiia bacterium | reverse complement strand
GGGTACCGGGTGCCTGCGATGTCGACCTCCCAGTCGGCGTCGGCGAGATACGCCGCGGTCACCGGTTCGCCCCCCTCGATCATCGCCAACCCGACCGCGCCGCCGAGGGTGAAGCCGTACGAGGCCGCCCGTACGTAGCCCACCGCGACGCCGTTCCGCAGGACGATCTCGGCGCCGTGCATCAGCGGTTGTGGATCGCGCACCAGCACCTGGACGAGCCGTCGCGGTGACGGACGCTCCGCGAGGTGAGCGACGACGGCATCGCGGCCGATGAACCCGCCCGGTTTCGCCAGGTCGACGGCGAAGGACAGCCCTGCGGCGACGACATCGTCGGTGTTGTCGATGTCGTGGCCGTAGTCGCGATACCCCTTTTCCATGCGCAAGCTTCCGAGAGCGCGCAGCCCTGCGTGGCGGAGCGCGAAGTCATTCCCCGCTGCGACGACGCGGTCGTACACTGCAGGCGCATCGTCCGCGGGCACGTACAACTCGTAACCGAGCTCACCGATGTACGTGATGCGCACCAGAAGCACGCTGGTTCCACCGACCTCCACGTAGCGCGCCGTTCGGAAGGGAAACGCCCGGTTCGAGATGTCTGCCGCCGCGACCGTCTCCAGCAGGGACCGGGACTGCGGCCCCTGGACGTTGATCTGTGCGTACTCCGCGGTGACGTCCGAGATGGTGAGGGACATGCCGCTCTCCACGTGACGGTGCATCCACGTCTCGACGTGGCGGTGCGCGGTGTCCGTCGCCACGACCCAGAAACGCTCCTCGTCGAGTTTGGCGACCGTGAGATCCGCCTCGATCGTCCCGGCTTCGTTGAGCCACTGGGTATAGGTGATCACGCCGGTCTCGCCGTCGACCGCGTTTGCGGAGAGCAGGTCCAGGAAACGGCCCGCATCGCGACCCTCGACGAGGAACTTCGACATGAATGACATGTCCATGACGATCACTCCCGTGCGCGTCGCCTCGTGCTCTGCACGCCAGTACGGGAACCAGCTCTCCCTGCCCCACGACAGCCGCTCCGTCCGGGGCTCGACGCCTTCGGGGGCGAACCAGTCGGCACCCTCCCACCCGGAGACCTCACGAAACGCGGCGCCCGCATCCTCGAGCCTGCGGTGGAGGGGTGACAGCCGGGCGCCTCTCGCCGACTCCATCGAGCGGGTCGGGTAGTGGCAGCGGTACACCAATCCCAGCGCCTCAGCGGCCCGGGCGCTCCGGTAGCTGGGCTCAGCCTGGAAGGGGTGGAGTCTGTCGATGTGGAACCCGGTGACATCGACGTCCGGGCTGCCGTCGACGATCCAGGACGCGGCCACCCTGCCCACGCCTCCGCCTGTGCTGATTCCCACGGAGTTGAGGCCCGCTGCGACGAAGTAGTTCTTCAGCTCCGGCGCTTCCCCGATGATCGGCTGCAGGTCCGGGGTGAAGCTCTCTGGCCCGCAGAACATCTTCCGGATCCCGGTCTCGATGGAGACCGGAACGCGTTGCATAGCCCTCTCCACGAACGGCGCCATGCGGTCCCAATCCGGCGCCAGCTCACCGAAGGAGAAGTCGTCCGGGACGCCTTCTACCCGCCAGGGTGCCGCCTCGGGCTCGAAGAGCCCGATCATCAACCCCCCACCCTCCTCGCGGTAGTAGCCGTGCAAGGCCGGGTCCTCGATCACCGGCCACGATGCGTCGATGCCGTCTATCTGCTCGGTGAGCAGGTAGTAGTGCTCCGCAGCCTGGAGCGGGATCGACACGCCGGCGGTGGCACCGAGCTGGCGCGCCCACATGCCCGCACAGTTGACGACGTACTCGGCTTCGATATCGCCGTAAGCCGTGCGGACCCCCTTCACGGCCCTACCGCGCGTGAGGAAGCCGGTGACCGGGACATGCTCCGCGATGCGAACGCCGCGAATTCGAGCCCCTCTGGCGAGCGACATGGTGACGTCGACGGGGTTCGCTCTGCCATCGCCGGCAACGTAGAAGCCGGCAAGGACGTCGTCGATCCTGGCGAGGGGGAACAGGTCGCCGACCTCGGAGGGCGAGATCTCTTCCACGGCGACGCCGCAGTACCTGTTGAACGTCGCAATCCTGCGGTATTCCTCCAGACGGTCGGGCTCCGTCGCGAGCTCGACGAACCCGACGTCACGAAAGCCTGTGGACAGCCCGGTCTCGGCCTCGAGTCGGGCGTAGAGGTCCCTCGTGTAGCGCCGCATCTCGGTCGAGGTCTCCGACATCGAGCCGAAGGTCACGATGAGGCCTGCAGCGTGCCAGGTGGTCCCCGAAGTCAGCCGATCGCGCTCCAACAGCACCACGTCGTTCCAGCCCAGGTGTGCCAGGTGATACGCGACGCTGCACCCGATGATGCCACCGCCGACGATGACGACCCTGGCGCGATCAGGCAGATCCGGCACCCGGGCTCCACCGACGCTGCGTCCTGCTCTCTCTACGTCGGGGTCCACATCCGGCAAGCTACCTCGGGGGAGCATGCTTGCGGCTCCCCACCGGCCGGGGTACGTTCGCGGCATCATCCAGAGCGGTCGAGGGACAGGCCCGAAGACACCGCGGCAACCGCCATCCGGCACGGTGCCAATGCCTGGTCGATGAGACGTCGATTGGAGGGTGGCCGTGCAGGATGCAGCGAATCCAGGACCGGGCCGAGCATGAGCGTCGCTCGCTTCTTCGACACGCGCTCTGCGTACACGATGTTCGTCACCGCTACGAACGAGAAGACCGTGGTGGCGGGACGCATCGGCGCGGAGCTGGAACGGGTTCGGCCCGGTGAACGCGCCTTGCGCCTCTTCGACGCCGGTATGGGCGACGGGTCGGTGCTCACCCAGGTCATGCGGAGGATGCACCAGGACCTTCCCCACGTCCCTTGGCTCGTGGTGGGCAAGGAGATCAGCATCGAAGATGTGCGCCAGGCGCTCGAGAGGCTGCCCGACAGATTCTTCGAGCACCCGGAGATGGTGTTCGTCGTTACGAACATGTCCTTTCGCGACGCTCCCGACCTCAGCCCGCAGGACACCGCAGCGCGGACCGGTCTCGGTTGGCGCGAGGTGGCACTCGAGGGAGGGACGGCACACGAGTTCGCGAGCCAGATCCGCAGCCTCTATCCGTCGCTCGTCCACGACTGGGAGGTGAGGACGAGTCCGACCACGGGAAATCCGCTGTACGTCCGGCCATCCGTGCTCGTCCTCTACCGGAAGGATCGGGAGTTCCTTCTCAGACCGATCATCCCCGATCGCGATGGGGGCGGCGGCGGGTACGACCTGGTGGTGGCTTCACAGCCGTACCGGGCCCGCACCAGCGTCGAGCGGAAAACGCGCGGAGTCGTTGTGCCGCTGGCGCGAGCGCTGGCGCCCGGGGGCCGGCTGATCGTGATTCACGCGCACGGGCAAGATGCCGGTCTGGAGATCATCCGCGGGGTGTGGCCGGACGAGGACCCGTTTCGCGTAGGAAGACGGCAGATGCTGGCAGCAGCGTCCCGCCGGCTCACGGAACCTGGCGATGCGACCCTTGTCTTCGAGGCAGCGCCGGACGAAGAGGCCATCTTTCCCTACCAGCTTCATGCGATGCCATCTGAGGTCGCGGAGAATATCGGCACGTCGCTCGTGATGGCCGCGTGGAACGCTGCTGCCTACGTCGCTCAGATCGACGAACCGCGCCTTTCGGCAGCGGTGACGTCCGGTGCATATTTCGACGCGACCCGGAGCGTCCTCCGACGCCATGGCGGTGTGTGGTTCAACGACGAGGCATACGTGATCTCTCGCAGCCCGGGATGACGCGGTAGCGATCTTCTGACTCCAGGTCGACCCTCGGCCGAGCAGAGCGGAGGTGGTCGCCGGTATGCTCTCCGAGCACGTCCTGCGGCGGATCGTACCGCGGTGGGCGTTGGGCAATCGACACGCCTCGGTGAGGCTCGGTCTCGTCGGGGACGATGCGGGAGGACAGAGATGCACAAACGTTCGAAGCTGAAACTACTGGGTGTGTTCTTAGCGTTTGCGCTCGTGGCCGCGGCATGCGGTGACGACGACGACACGACGGCGACCACCGTGGCCCTGGCGTCGACGACGGCGGCTCCGGCTACGACGGCCGCTCCTGCCCCGACGGCACCTCCGGCCACCACGGCGGCGCCGGCGACGACGGCGGCTCCCGCAACGACGGCGGCACCGGTGGATACGTCGCCGATCAAGATAGGGATGCTGACCTCTCTCACGGGCGTGTTCACGCCGTGGGGCGTCCAGGTCAAGGACGGGATGCAGCTTGCAGTCGACGAGATCAACGCCGCCGGCGGCGTCGGCGGTCGCATGCTCGAGCTGGAGCAATTCGACGACGAATCAGACCCTGAAAAGGGTGTGAACGGGATAGAGCGGCTCATCGAAGACGGCGTCGTTGCCGTTGCCGGCACGATCTCGAGCGGCGTTGCGGTTCCGACGGCCCAACTCGCTGAGGAACTTCAGACGCCTCTGTTCCTGGTGATGGCCGGAACGGGAGCGGCTCTGACCCAGGACAGCCGATACACCTTCCGAACCTGCCTGCCGGCCGCCCCGATGGTGGCCGGACCGATCGCGCAGTTCGCTCAGGCCGACGGGCTGACCAAGGTCGGTGCGATCATCGCCGACTATGCATGGGGTCAGGCCATCAAGAGCGCTCTGGAGGCCGAGTTCGCAGACCTTCCCGGCATTGAGATCCAGATCGAGGTTGCACCGGTTCCGGAGCAGGACTTCACAACGTACTTGCGGAGTCTCGAGGAATTCGATCCCGACATCATCGTGGCCACCGGGCACCCACCGGGCTCCGGAGCGATCACGATTCAGTCGGCCGACCTCGGTATCGACGTGCCGATCACCGGCGCCTACACGCCCCTGTCGCTCATCATGGGTGGCGGTGTGGCGGGTGCGGCCCTTGGCCGTTACTCCGACTTCGGGTGCGCCGACTACTCGAGCGCCGGTTACCAGGACCTCGCACAGCGGTACTTGGCGTCTTCGGACAACGTGTTCATGGAGTCCCCGGCCGTTGCCGGCTTTGGGATCGTGCACATGGTTGCCGACGCAGTTGCTGCGGTGGGTGACGACCGGACGGCGGTCGCTGAGTGGCTGCACACTCAGTCGTTCGACCTTCCGGGTTACGCCTTCACGGTCGATTGGACGGCGTGGGGCGAGCTGGCGCACGCGCAGCCGTTGTTCGTCCGAATCGCCGATCAGGCGCCACCGGCGGGTGTCAACGAATCCGGGGCCTGGTATCCGGAGCAGTTGATCCTGCCAGAGCCGCTCGAGCCATTCGTGCCGTAGGCGGCGCGTGGGGATTCTGGAGCTCGATAGCGTCGAAAAGCGCTTCGGCGGCCTCCCGGCCGTCGGAGGGGTGACGTTGGGGGTCGACGAGGGCGAGATTCTCGCCATCGTCGGCCCCAACGGCGCGGGGAAGAGCACGCTGCTGAAGATCGTCGTCGGGCTCGAGACGCCGACGTCAGGGGCGATCCGTTTGGGTGGAGCCGACATCACGGGGCTCGTCCCGCATCGCATCCGGCAGCTCGGTATCGCCATGGTGCTGCAAACGCCTCGGGTGTTCCCGACGATGACCGTGCTCGAGAATGTCGCCCTGGGTGCGATGTTCGGGGGATCCGAGGGGCTGGTCTACGAGGCGGAGGCAACACGCCGATCACGACAAGCGCTCGACGTCGTAGGTCGTGCGGACCGGGCGACCGATGCCGTCGGATCGCTCAACCTCCACGAGCAGCGATTCCTGGGTCTGGCGAGGGCGATCGCCGGCCGCCCCCGTGTTCTCTTGGCCGACGAGGTGATGGCAGGGCTCAACGACACCGAACTTCAAGCCTCCATCGAGATCGTGCGCACCGTGCGGGAGGAGCTCGGCGTGACGGTGGTCTGGATCGAGCATGTCATGAAGGCTGTGATGAACCTCGCGGAGCGGGTCGTTGTCCTCAACTTCGGGATGGTGCTCGCCGACGGGGCTCCGGGGGACGTGATGCGGGACCCGGCGGTCGTCAACGCCTACCTCGGTCAGGATGCTGTTGCCGATGCTTGAGGTCGAGGGTCTCGGCGCCGGCTATCTCGGTGAGGATGTCGTGCGCGATATCTCGTTCAGCGTGGCCGACGGGGAGGCGGTGACCATCATCGGCTCCAATGGAGCGGGGAAGACCACGGTGTTCCGGGCCGTGTGCGGGTTGCTTCGACCGTCCACGGGTCGGGTCATGTTCGACGGTGCAGACGTAACGCGCACCGGCGCGCACCGCATCGCACGCAACGGTCTTGCTTACGTACCAGCCGAGCGGCACCTCTTCCCGCATATGACGGTCGCAGAGAACCTGGCTCTGGGTGCGTTCCCGCGTCGACCGGCTGCCGGGACGATGACCTCGGTACTCGAGTTGTTCCCGCAGCTCGCCGAGCGGCGCAGCCAGCAGGCGGGCACGATGAGTGGTGGCGAACAGCAGATGCTGGCGGTGGGCAGAGCACTCATGTCGGAACCGCGCCTCCTCATGCTCGATGAGCCGACGACCGGGCTGGCGCCAAAGCTGGCGGCCGATGCCTATGCAGCGCTGGCCGAACTCCAGGCCCAGGGCCTCACGCTTCTCGTTGCGGAGCAGCAAGTGCCCCTTGCGCTTTCCCTCGCCGATCGCGGCTACGTCCTCGAGAACGGCCGGGTGCAGCTCGAAGGCACCGCGGACGATCTCGAGAACGATCCGGAGGTCCGACGCGCCTACCTGGGTGTCTCATGAAGGCCGTCGTGCTCGACGGAATCGTTCTGGGACTTCAGTTCGGGCTGCTCAGTGTGGGTCTCACCCTCGTGTACGGCCTCGGGGGGGTCCTCAATCTGGCGTACGGCCCCATGGCGGTCTTGGGGGCGATCGTCGTTGCCAACGCGATGGATGCCGGTGCGTCCGTACTCGTTGCCGTTGCCGCAGGTCTCGTCACGGTCGGCCTATTCGGCCTGTTGCTGGACACGACGCTGATGCGCGCCGTCTATCGCCTCGCTGGTGAGAGCAGGGTGCTCCTCAGCCTGCTCCTCACCCTTGGCGTCGCTTTCGTCATCGACGGACTGCTCGTGTGGCGCTACCCGATCGGAAGCCTCGGTATCCACATCGGTGGCGATCCGATCTCCATCATCGGCGTACGTATGCGCACCGGGTCGTTGCTGGCTTCAGGCATATCTATTGCCGTCGGTGCGGCGCTCGTCGTCTTCTTCCGGTACTCAACGGGCGGTAGGGCTGTGAGATCGGTCATTCAGGACGAGGTCGGTGCTCGTGTCTGCGGAGTCAACCCCGCCGCCGTGCGCAGCCTCATCTTTGGCCTGAGCGGCGTGCTTGCGGCCCTGTTTGCAGTCACGAGGTCGATGACGTCACCCGTTGCACCGACGGCCGGCATCGACTTCACGATCCTCGCACTCATCGTCACGGTCGTTGGCGGGCTGGGGAGCGTGTCCGGTGCTTTCGTTGCCGGGATCATCCTCGGCATCGTCACGCTTACCGGCATCGGGACGAAGTTTCCCTCG
>JBHHXA010000112.1:0-7513 GCA_046756805.1 Acidimicrobiia bacterium | reverse complement strand
GCATGTTCGACCGCACAGCGGATGCCATGCGCCGCCACGGCCGGGATCCGAGCGGCCTCTTCGACGAGCCGATGCTCATGGTCCGCAATCAGGGTCAGATCCTCGGTCAGGAACAGGAGGGAGACATCGTCGTCGCCAACGGCAACTGGTCCGAAGACACGCTCCAGGCGACGTCGCTGCGGGTGGCGCCAGATGCGCGACCCGGCGATGGCGCCGTGGTGGGCGAGATCGTCGATCGGACGGACACAACACTCCACGTCGAAACGGCGGACGGCACGGTCGCGGTCGAGGTTGCGGCGTCCGCTGCCATCGACATCCCAACGATCGTCGGAGAGAACGACGTCGGTCAGCTGCGGTCCGCCCTCGGCGTGCAGCGGATGTCCAAGTCGCGTGGGAACGTCGTGAGCCCCGACGAACTCGTCGAGAAGTACGGCGCAGACACCGTCCGCACCTACCTCATGTTCGCCTTCGACTGGGAAAAGGGCGGTCCCTGGGACAGCAGGGGCATCCTCGGGTCCCGCCGGTTCATCGAGGACGTCTGGAGGCTGTGCACCGGGCGGCACGACGGTGCACCGGGCGACGCGGAATCGAGCACTGCGTTGCGGCGCCGCGTGCACCAGACGATCACCAAGGTCGACAAGGACATGCAGGCGTTCAAGTGGAACACGGCCGTTGCCGCACTGATGTCACTACGCAACGACATGCAAGCCGCCCGCCGCGGCGGGGAGATCTCGCAGGACGTCTGGGACGAGGCCGTTGACACGTTGCTGCTGCTCCTGGCACCCATCGCCCCTCACGTGACCGAGGAGCTGTGGGCGAGGCGGGGTCATGAGGAATCGATCCACCTCGCATCGTGGCCCGAGGCGGATGCAGAGATCGCTGCCGAGAATACGGTGACCATGGTCGTCCAGGTCAACGGCAAGGTGAGGGCGCGCATCGACGTCGCCGCCGACGTCACGCCCGAAGATGCCGAGACGGCAGCGCTCGCTGCGGAACGAATCCAGAGCTGGATCGAGGATGGGGAAATCAAGCGCGTCGTCGTGCGCGCTCCCAAGCTCGTCAACATCGTGGTCGTCTGACCTACCTCGCCGCAGAGGCCGTTTTCGCTGCAGGTCGCCACGGCGGTGCGGCATCGAAACCCCTCAGGTAGGCGCCACGGTGGGCCGATGACGCGATGGTGCCGCGCCATTGGTGGAGAAGGGGCCGCGGTGGGCGCCTCGTGAGCATCTCGCTCGGGATCGCCCTGTTGAGCGGGCCGGCGATTCCGGAGTATCCCGAACGCGGGGAGCCTCTAGGGGATCGCGCGCTCTCAGAGGATCTCAGCGAGCGGTCGTATCGCAACGGCCACATACCCGCAGATCTCCTCATGGAGGTCGAGAGCGGAACCCGCAAGCGGTGTCTTCTCGAAGAGGAAGCGGCCGAAGCGTGGCTGGCCCTGACCGTCCACGCCGCCCACGACGGGGTAGACCTCCAGATCGCATCTTGCTACCGATCGTTCACGGAGCAGCGTTCCGCGTACCACTACAACTGCCCCATCGAGGCCACACCGCTGCAGCGCACCGCGATCGTGGAAGGCGAGGACGGGCCCGAGGAGACGACGGTCGTCGAGCATGTCAAGAAACGCGTCTGCCGCGTACCCACGGCCAAACCGGGAAACTCGAACCACAGCTGGGGACGAGCCGTCGACGTCATGCAACGGAGCCGGTTGCTGACGTGTCGCAGCAAGACGTTCCGCTGGCTCCAGGACAACGCGGGCCTCTACGGCTGGGTTCACCCGCCGTGGGCAGGTTGTGGGAAGAAGCTCGAAGAGCCCTGGCACTGGGAGTGGGCGGGCACTCAGAGCACCGTTCCCCGAACGATGCTGCTGTTCATCGTCGACTGATCCGGACCCGGCGTGCGGGACACAACGGCACCGGGCGACCGTAAGGTGCGCACCATGCCCGACGATCCGATCGCCCAGTCGCGGCCCGGATCGTCGCCGGTCACCGTCTTTCCCGTCCCGCGAAAGTTGATCGCGGGACTCGTCGGCGGCTCGCTGATCATCCTGCTCGGCATGCTCGTGTCACCAGCACGCAGCTTCATCGAGCGCATCGATGCTGCCTGGAGCAGCGTCATGGTGGACCTGGAGGTGTCGGTGCTCGTCGATGCCTCGCAAGTCCTCGCCACGATCGGGACCGCGGTCGTCACCGTCCCGGCGCGGGTCGCCGTGGCTGCCTACCTCGTGCTGCGGCGCCGGTGGCGGTCGTTCTGGTTCTGGGTGCTCGCCATGGCGGGGACCGACCTCGTCGTGGGCGTGCTGAAAGCCCTGTTCGGCCGAGACCGTCCCGATGCCGCGCTCGATTCTGCCCGTAACTCAGCGTTCCCGAGTGGTCACAGCGCGATCGCGATCGCGATAGGCCTCGCGGTGGTGATCCTGGCGGCACCGTCCCGAGAACGTTGGCGCCTCTGGTTCTGCGTTGCGGTCGCATTCGGGATCGCGATGGCGTTGAGCAGGACATACCTGCGGGTGCACTGGATGTCCGATGTCGTGGCCGGTCTCACGATCGGCGCTGCGATCTCGCTCGGAGCCGCGTGGGCGGTGCAGCAGGCCGCGAGGGTGAGGGAAGGCCGCAGCCGGGGCGACCCACCGACCCGGAGCTGACCCTGGGACCCCCGAGTCGTCGGGTAGGATGCCGCCTCCGCGAGCATCCGGGTGCACCATCACGAACCAAGACCACAACGAAGAACTGGATCGGCGCGACTGGTTTGTCGTCGGCGCCGCCCTCGGCATCACCATCGCCTTGCTCGCCATCGTGGCAGTCACGACGGTGGGGTACTTCGTGGACGATGACGATGCGATCGCGGCGCCCGTGGTGACGCCGGTTGCTCCTGCTACGACCGCGGCACCCGGCACCACGGCACCACCCGCCACCACGGCAGCACCGGCGACGAGCGCCGCACCGGGCACCACCGCGGCACCCGATACCACCGCCGCTCCCGATCCGGGCATAGACGGTGCCGAGGTTGCCGCCGCAGCGGCCTGTACCGCGTGCCACACGATCGACGGCAGCCCGCTCGTGGGTCCGTCGTGGCTGGGTCTGGCCGGTTCCGAGCGCACCTTCGACGACGGTTCGACCGCGGTTGCCGACGACGCCTACCTCAGGGAGGCGATCGTCGACCCGGCGGCAAAGATCGTGGCCGACTTCCCGAATGCGATGCCACCCGGGTTCGGCGACCGACTGACCGAGGACGAGATCACGGCGCTCATTGCATACATCCAGTCGCTGGCCTGAGCCGAGCCTGCATCCGCCGAGTACGGGCTCTACTCCGGGAGCACCAGCCGGACATCGACCGGCCTGGATGAGCCGTGCCCCACGGAGCCGTCTTCCAGGGTCACGCGGACGGGATCCGTCCCGAGCGGAGCGACCAGTTCGATGGTGACGTCGATCGGCTCCGGGTGTGCGACGCCGCCCCGGGTGGCGAAGGCGGCTCCCGCGGCGTCTCCGTCCGCCGCGGTGAGGGCAAGGTCGGGCACAGCGTCGAAACCGGAGACGTCGCGGCGTCTTCGCTCCGGCTTGGGTGCCGTCACCTTCCGGTCGTCCGACGTCACGACAGCGGTGAGCTGATCACGATCTCCTCGTGCCCGAGCACGGACGATCCTGCGGGCACGGTGAGCTCAGAGGTGGTGAACGCCTCCAGGATCTCGTCGACGAGCGACGTGTAGTCGTCCGCCAGGGCGAAAGCGGACCGTGACTTGGCCGGTCCGGCGCTCCGAACGGCCTCGGGACCGCGGCTGAGCAGATCAAGCCGCTCGGTGCGCTCCCTTCGGACCTCCTGCTCGTACTCGATGGCCACCATGCCGTCGCGTCGCATGTCGAACGCGGCTCGCTGGGAGTGGCGAATCGCACTTGAGAACAGCCTGACACCCTGCGGGAAGTCCACCCGCAGCTCGGCCTCGACCTGGCGACGCAGAGCCGTCGCTCGCGGGTTGAAGTCGAACAACACGATGCCGAGAAGCTCGAGTTCCGGATTGATCGCGAACCGTTTGATGTCGCGCACTCGCGCCGCCATGAGCTCGAGTCCGTCCATCGAACCCGAGTCGAACTTGATGGGGATCACGAGCCCGCGGGCAACCGAGAGCCCGAGGTCGCCGAGCACGTCGTCTCCGGGCGGGCAGTCGAAGAGGATGAGGTCGTATCGGTCGGCAAGTGGCCCCATCGCCGCATCCATGGCGCGAGCGGAGCGACGGGGGCCGCGGTCATCGAGGATGCGTGCCAGCTCCCTCGTCGCACTCCCGGCAGGGACCGCATCGAGATGCGGACGCACCTTCACCACAGCCGGCTCGAGGGGCTCCCCGAACTGTACGGCCTTGCTCAGGGCCCTGCCTTCGTCGCTGGAACCGATTTGCCGGTAGCCGAGGTCGGATCCCAGGTTTCCCTGGGGATCGAGATCGACGACAAGCGTCTCCCACCCCGAGTGTGCGGCAGTAGCGGCGAGGTTGGCGGTGAGACTCGTCTTCCCGACGCCGCCTTTGCCGTTGGCAATGGACAGAGCTTGATTCAACACGGTCTTTCCCTTTCGTCGGATGTCCGTGCGTGTTTCCGCCGCCACCAGCCCAGAAATCGTATACGGCGGTGGTCGATTAGCGATGGATTTCGCGCCTTCGGGGAGGTGGGGCGGACCCTCGATCCGCAGCGTGTGAGGCGACCCTGCCGGCAGATAGGCTGCCTCGACGCCCACCCGCGAGGAGTGCCCCGATGCGTATCGGTCTGATGATGTTTCCCACGGACGGGGCGATTCAGCCCGTTGACCTGGGAAGGGCGGCAGAGGAGCACGGTTTCGAGTCCTTGTGGTTTCCAGAGCACAGCCATATCCCGGTGAGCCGGCGCACCCCGTGGGGAGGGATGAAGGACGCTCCACCACTCCCCGAGTACTACTGGAGGACACACGATCAGTTCGTGGCATTTGCCGCCATCGCAGCAACCACCACGAGCCTGCGCCTCTGCACCGGCATCACACTCGTCGCCCAACGCGATCCGCTCTGGCTCGCCAAGCAAGTGGCGTCGCTCGACGTCATCTCCGGCGGGAGAGTCGTCTTCGGCGTCGGCTACGGGTGGAACAAGGAGGAGATGGCCCACCACGGGGTCCGGTACACCGAGCGCAGGGCGATGCTCCGCGAGAAGGTGCTGGCGATGAAGGCATTGTGGACCGAAGACGAGACGAGCTTCGAAGGTGACCACGTTGCGTTCCAGGCGAGCTGGTCATGGCCCAAGCCTGCACAGAAGCCGCACCCACCGGTTGTCCTCGGCGGAGCACCCGGGCCGCGCACGCTCGGAGACGTCGTCGAGTTCTGTGACGGCTGGATGCCGATCTACGGCCGTCACGACGTCGTCGAGGCCATCGCCAGGCTGCACCGGGTGGCCGAAGACGCAGGCCGAGATCCCACGAGCATCGAGATCGGAGTGTTCAGCGCACCCCCGGATGTCGCGAAGCTGGAAGGTCTCGCCCATGCGGGTGTCCAACGGGCAGTGATCGCCCTGCCACCGCTTCCCGCGGACGAGGTGCTGCCCCGGATCGAGCGTCATGCCGGGCTCATCGAGCGCTTCGCCGACTGACCGCAGCGGGAGATCGCCCCGAGCCTTGGTGGCCAGAGCTTCGGCTCAGACCGCGGACAGCATCGACAGCAGCATCACGGCCGGCTCGAGCGCATGCACCGCGTGGGAGAGCTTCGGGGGCATGTGCACCCATGCGCCGGCGCCGACCTCCGTGGTGGCGTCACCCAGAGTGAGCCGCAGTTTGCCCGACACGACCTGGATGACGGCGGCCAGCGGGACGGCATGAGACGTGAGCTCTTGTCCGGCATCGAACGCAAAGAGGATCACCCGAAGCCGATCGTCCCGGTACAGCACCTTGCTCAAGGTGCCGTGCTCGGGGATCTCGACCCGGGTGGCGACATCGTCGATCACGGTCGCCGTATCACTCATGACGCCAGGCTAGACATCGCAGACGGTGGCCGAGCGCAGAGCGGGATCGCTCATCCGTCGCCGGAGAGCTCGCTCAGGATGTCGAGATAGCGGGTGCCATAGCCTTCATAAGGCAGGCCGGCGGCGAAGGCGGTCCCAGAGGCGGAGTCGTCGACCGTTGTCGGCCCGGCCTCCGCTACCGGCTCTATCTGGGTGTCCTCGTGCCACTCATTCCACGAGGTGATCATCAGGAGACGCCCCACCGAATCGCTCCGGAGCGGTTCGGAGCCGACGAGGAGGGCACGGAACAGGGATCCCGGCTCGCCACCGTCGCCGAGGACCCGGCTCAGCGGGGCGTGGCCAGCCCTCACTGCGGTGTCGTTGAATCCCGGCGTCACCGACGGAACGAATGCGGCTCCGGAGCTTTCGGCCAACCGTTTCCACCCTTCTTGGTCCTCGAGGTACCGCTCGACGTCGTCGACCGACGCCTCCCCGCTCACGCCGATGGCGCCGTAGACGTCGTAGTTGGTGATGGCGTCGAGGAGCTGGAGGCCGGCGCCGGGCTGCGGCGCACCGAACGCATGGTCACCGATGATGAACACGTCGTAACCGGCGGCCGCGGCGGCCGTGCGCATATCCTCGACCGCTCCCGGGAGCACGTTCTCGCTCGCCATGAGCCTGGTCAAGTACACGACCACGACGGGCCGGCCATCGATCGTGAAGTAACCGGGGTGAGAGAAGTAGTGACGCGCCAGGTATCGGAAGTCCGACCCGATCACGTCGAGGTTCGTGTAACCGTTCGTGATGCCGAGCGACTCGTAGTGGACGGCGATCCGGAGGGAGCCCAGGTCAGAATGGGGCAAGATGACGCCCCGTGTCGTGTCGTCTTCGGCACTCCCCTGCCCCCACCAGCTGGTCACCCATACATCGATGCCTGCGTGCTCGCTCCAGGCAATGTGCTGCGCGATCGTCTCGGGATGGCGATCGTCGTACTCGCCGAGCTCCGGTGTCTGCGGCGGTACGAGATGCTCACGCAGGTAGCGACCTCCGTGGAAGTATGGACCGTGCCACGGGTAGTAGTAGACGCCGATCAGGTCGGTCGTTGCGAACCCCTCGGGTTCGGTGGTCGTCGGCGGAGCGGACGACGAGGAGGGCACCGATGCCGGCACAACCGTGGTGGGCGTGCTGGTTGCGGTGGCCGGGTCGCTGGTGGGCGCGGTCGGGCTGCCCGTTCCGGGCGTTGTGAGGCCGGGACGAGTCGCCGTGTCGAGGTCCTCCGCGGCACACCCGTAGGTGAACACCGAGACCATGGCCAGCGTCATGGCCCACACGAGAGGCGCGCGACCCTCCATCCCGTGAGCTTCTCTCAAAAGCCCGGTGCAGCGCAAGGGGCTAGCGACCTGCCGGTACCCAGGCATTGCCCCCGTACCGTCCATCGTCAGAACAACCACGACCGTGATCTCGTCAGAGACTCCAGACGGCCCCGAGCTGCAGCTTGATCCTGCGGCGTGGGCTCAGTGGACCTAAGGGGACACTATTTAAACTCGCTCCTCGAGCGGAAAACCGTTGAA
>JBHHXA010000111.1:0-7514 GCA_046756805.1 Acidimicrobiia bacterium | reverse complement strand
AGCTACGCGGTCTCTCCGGCCATCGACGCCGCCGGCTACGTCCTCGTCCGCAACCTGTTGCCCGAATGCGACTTCGTCCTGCGTCCTTGCCAGACGACGCCAAGGACTCGGGGACACCGCGGCATCGATTGCGCAACGGACCACTAGATGTTCTCACCCTGGAAGATGGCGCTGACCGAGGCATCCACGAAGATGGCGTTGATCGTCCCGGCCAGCAGGGAGCCGATCGAGAGCACGGTGAGTGTGTCGAGCTCGGTTGCCTCATCGGGGACGGGAAGGGTGTTCGAGATCACGACCTCACCGATGGGGGCTTTCTTGAGGCGATCCACCGCAGGCTCAGAGAGCACACCGTGGGTCGCCACGAGGCGCACGCTCGTTGCTCCCCTGTCCACCACGAGATGGGCCGCAGCCGTGGCGGTCCCCGCCGTGTCGACCATGTCGTCGACGATGATGCAGCGCCTGCCCTCGATATCGCCGACGACCTCGAGGGCGGCGACCTCATTGCGCACGTCTGCGCTGCGCCGCTTGTGGACGAAGGCGACATCCGCCGAGAGGTGGTTGGCGTAGCGGGCGGCGAGCTTGACCCTGCCCGTGTCCGGAGACACGATCGTGGTCGGCCCGTCGAGTGTCGACTTCAGATAGTCGACAAACACCGGCATCGCGGTGAGGTGATCGAACGGCGCATCGATGAAGCCCTGGATCTGCCCGGTATGGAGGTCCACAGCAACAATGCGATCCGCACCGGACGCGACGTACAGATCGCCCATCATCCGGGCCGTGATCGGCTCGCGCGGTCTGCCCTTCTTGTCCTGGCGGGCGTAGCCGTAGAAAGGAACGACGGCCGTGATCCGTCTCGCCGAGGCCCGCTTCAGCGCATCGATCATGATCAGCTGCTCCATGATGTGGAAGTTGATCGGTGCGGTGTGACTCTGGATCACGAAGCAGTCGGCGCCGCGCACGCTCTGGGTGTAGTGAACGTGAATCTCACCATTGGCGAAGACGGAACGGTCGACGCCGCCGAGATCCGTGCCGAGGATGTTGGCGACCTCCCTGGCAAGGCCCTCATTCGCCGACCCGCTGAACACCATGAGCCGCTTACGGCTCGAGATCTCCATCTGCTGTGCTCCCTGCGAGCCCGGTTCCTGTCCCGCGCAGCGTAGCCCCGATTCGCGCCGTTCAGCGAAACCCCGCGCCGCTCCGCCCGGCCGTCAGGCTGATTCCGACCGGCGCCGCGCCAATTCCCGCGAGATGACCGCCAGTTGGTCCACGGTGTTGACGCCCAGTGCCTCGACCTCGTCGGCCACCACGACGGCGACCCGATGGCCGTCTCCGGCGAGGATCCCGATCACGTCAGTGAGGTAACGCTCTCCCTGCTCGTTCACCGACCCCACGCGGGCCAGGGCGGTCTCCAAAGTACCGGCGGTGAAGGCATAGACCGAGGTGTTGATCTCGCTGAGTGCCCTCTCGGCGTCGGTTGCGTCGCGCTCCTCGACGATGCGGGAAGCGAGCCCTTCGGCGCTGCGCACGATGCGGCCGTATCCCGTGGGGTAGGCGACCACCGCGGATAGCACCGTGGCGGCAGCCCCGGATCCGAGGTGTGTGGCTACGACCTCGGCGAGGGTCTCGCTCCTGACGAGGGGCATGTCGCCGGGGAGCACGACGACGACGTCGCCCGGAGCCGCATCGAGTACCGAGAGACCCACCTCTGCTGCATGGCCCGTCCCGAGCTGCTCGGCTTGCAGCGCCGTGTCGACCCAGGGAGGAACGTGCTCGCGGACGGCGTCGGCCTGGTGACCGACGACCACGACCGCCGAGTCCGGGTCGAGGGACGCAGCAGCATCGAGTGTCCACGACACGAGCGGTTTCCCTGCGGCGAGATGGAGGACCTTCGCCAGGTCCGACTTCATGCGGGTGCCCTTGCCCGCGGCGAGCACGATGACGTGCAGACCCATAGCGGCTACCTCCGCAGATGCGACGCTCGGAATGGTGGCTGGGGGGCCAGGACTCGAACCCGGACTGACGGGACCAAAACCCGATGTGCTACCTGTTACACCACCCCCCAAATTCACGGATGGCGAGGCGAGTCTAGGAGGGTGGCCCGCCGACGTCGGTGAAGCGCGGCGAGGCTCGGCGCGTCGTTCGCTGCCGCACGATGAGACACCGACGGTGGCGGACGGCGGGCTCGCCGCGACCGAAGGTGCCGCACCCCGCGGGACGTTACCTCCGGGAGGAGCGCAGCCGGCTGCCAACCCGCTCCGAGCCGCTTCAGCCTCCGACGACCTTCCGCCACTTGCCGTCATCGAACCGCGCGAGGGATCTGCCGTGGGAGTCGAAGGGGCCCTCGCCCCCGGCTTCGAGGGCCCACCCGAACGGTGCGGGAACCGCCGTCTCCGCGGCCCGAGCACCGGGCGGCACCACACCGAGCGCATCCTCGGCCTCGAGTTCGTCCACGAAAAAGGAGAAGAGCGCGGGCCCGCTCCCGGAGAGCGCAACCGGTCTCGCCCACACGGCCTCGAGCTCGTCTCGCCACTCGGCGATCGACGGGGCAACGTGGATCGACGCAGGGGTGAGATCGTTGACCAGAGGGTCATGGTCGCGCAACGTCGGGGGGAGATGACCCAACCCGATACGAGGCCCGGCAGGTCCCCCGAGCCGATCCCACGCGTCGTACACGTCACCCGTTGCGACCTCCACGGGCGGCACGACCACCGCCAGAGCAAAGCCACCGGCAGGCTCGAGCGGCTCCACCTGCTCTCCGGCGCCGCGCACCAGAGCGAGCCCGCCGGTGAAACAGAAGGGGACGTCGCTGCCGAGCCCTGGAGCGAGCCCGGCCAGATCATCTCTTGCCACACCGAACAGCCTGCCCGTCGCGCCGAGAGCCGCCGCGGCATCGGCGCTGCCTCCACCGAGCCCTGCGGCCGCAGGAATCCGCTTCCGGAGCCGGAGATGGAGGCGGTCGGAACGCGCTGCGACATCACGCGCGGCGCACGCGGCGAGCCAAGCGAGGTTGCGCTCCCCGTCGGGAACCACCGAGCCCCCGTCGCCTTCGATCTGGTCCTCACGGGCCCGCTCGATCCACAGCGTGTCAGTCCACGAGATCGAGAGGAAGAGCCCATCGAGACGATGGAGACCGTCCGAGCCGGCAGCGCCGACGCGAAGACCAAGGTTCACCTTCGCGCAAGCCGCTGCGGTGATCACTCGCGGCCACCGGGCAGAGCGGCCGCCAGGACGATCCACTCCGCGACGCCGAGCTGCTCGGGCCGCGCAGCCGGATCCACGCCTGCCGCTCGCAGGGTGGCATCGATGTCGACGGTGGTCCCGGCCAGGGAGCGACGAAGCATCTTGCGGCGCTGGCCGAAGGCGGTCGCCGCGATGGCTTCCGCACGATGGGCGTGAGCCGGTGGATCCACCCGCTCGAGCACGATGACCGCCGACTCGACCTCGGGTGCGGGCACGAAGACCTGGGGGGGAACCACGAAGGCTTGCCTTGCCGTTGCACGGAGCGCGGCCCGCACCGATGGCAACCCGTACGCAGCAGAGCCGGGTGCTGCGCAGAGCCGGTCCGCCACCTCGCGCTGCAACATGACGACGAAGCGCTCGATCGCGGTCGCGTCCCGGAGCAGATCGAGTACGAGCGGTGTTCCCACGTTGTACGGCAAGTTGGCGACCAGGGTCCATCGCCCCTCGCCGAGCTGCTCCGGGAGGCCGACCCGGGCCGCATCAGCAAAACGAACATCGACGTCGGCATCGCGCAAGCTTTCATCCAGGACGGGCCGCAACCGCTCATCGATCTCGAAGGTGACGACACGGGCGCCTGCTTCCCAGAGCGCTCTCGTGAGCGTGCCGGTTCCGGCGCCGATTTCGACCACCCGACCACCACGAGAGACACCGGCCAGTCGTACGATCTTGTCGACGATGTTGCGATCGGCGAGAAAGTGCTGGCCGAGATGCTTGCGCGGCTCGACGCCATGCCGGGCCAGCAGATCGACGATCTCAGTTCTGCTCTGCGCCGCCGTCACGATGCCGGAGTCCCGAACGCTGCCGCCGCGGCTGCCGAGGATGAACGTGCCACGTCCGGCACGGGTGCGCCCCACACCTTTGCGACGGCGGCACCGATGCGGACGACATTCGCAGGCTCGTTCGGAGCGTCACGGTGGGGTGGGGGCGTGAGAAAGGGCGTGTCCGTCTCGACCAACGTGCGTTCCCGCGGTGCAACGGCGACACTGCGGCGGACGGTGTCTCCCGTTGGGTACGTCACAGGGCCGGCGAAAGAGAACGTCACCCCAAGCTCCGAAAACCGACGCGTCCACTTGGGTCCGCCCGTCCAGCAATGGAGCACGGCCTTCCGTCCGAGGTCGATGTCCTCCAGGGCTGAGTAGACGTCCGCAAACGCATCGCGGCAATGGACGATGACAGGTTTCGCCAGCTCGGCTGCAAGCGCGAGTTGCGCACGGAACGCCGACCTCTGCACCTCACGGGGCGACAGGTCCCGGTAGTAGTCGAGCCCGCACTCGCCGATCGCGTCGGCTTCCGCGGCGAGCAGCCTGATCCCGGGCTCCTCCTCCTCCCACCGCGACGCCTCGTGCGGGTGCAGCCCCGCCGACCACAGGAGCACCCCACGATGACGGCTTGCCAGCGTCCGGGCACGAGCCGAAGTGTCACCGTCGACCCCGGGCACCATCATCCAGGTCACACCGGATGCGACGGCTCGTTCCACCGCGCCGTCTGCATCGCCTGTCATGTAGAGATGGCAGTGGCTGTCGACCCAGCCGTCCATGTCAGCCGCCGTCGTCGTCTGGAAGATCGACCTTCGCAAACAGCGGCTCCGGTGCTCCGATCGGCTGCCCTGTGGCAACCTCGAGCCTCGTCCAACACGGGCCCGCGTCCGGGATCTCGAGTCCCAGGGTGCCGAAGACGCGGCGTGAGGTGAAGGGGAGGAACGGCCCGAGGGCAGCGGCAATGCCGCTGATGGCCTGGAGCGCCACCCACAACGTCGTCCCGGTCCGCTCCAGGTCGTCTCCTGCCGTCTTCCAGGGCTGCTTGCCGGACAGGTACTGGTTGGCAGCCTGGGCACCTGCGATCGCGATCGACAGGCCGGACCGGAGCCGGACTGCCGAGAGCGACTCGAATGCGCCGGCCAGGGTGTCGTCCACCGCACCCAGGATTGCCTCGTCTTCGGGATCGAGCGGGCCGGGCTCGGGAACCACGCCGTCGAAGTAGCGGTGCGTCATCGACACGACGCGGTTCACGAGGTTCCCCCACGTCGCGACCAGCTCGTCGTTGATGCGCCGCACCATCTCGGCCTCGGTGAGATCGACATCAGACGTCTCCGGAAGATTGGCCGCCAGCGCGTATCTGATCGCATCAGGCTCGTATCGTTCGAGCGCTTCACCGATGGTGAGACCTACGCCACGGCTGGCAGACGCTTTGCCCCCCTTGAACGTGACGAACTGGTTGGCCGGGATGTCCGTCGGGAGGTTGAGACCGCCGTAGCCGAGCAGCATCGCGGGCCACATGACGGCGTGGAACGGCACGTTGTCCTTCCCGATGAAGTAGTAGTGCTCGGCGTCGGGGTTCTCCCACCAGTCCCGCCAAGAGTCGGGACGGCCTTGCAGCTGAGCCCACTCCTTGGCGGCGGACAGATAGCCGATCACGGCGTCGAACCACACATAGATCTTCTTGCCGGGCCCCAGACCCTCGACCGGAATGTCGACGCCCCAGTCGATGTCGCGGGTGATGGCCCTGTCCTGGAGCCCCTCCTCGATCCAGCCAAGCGAGAAGTTGAGAACGTGCTTGCGCCAGCCACGGCGGGATTGCAGCCACCGTCCGAGAGCATCTTCGAAATCGGAAAGCCGAAAGTAGAAGTGTTCTGTCTGCCTCAACTCGGGCGTCGCTCCGGTGAGTTTGGAGCGGGGCTCGATGAGATCGGTGGGATCGAGTGTGCGACCGCAGTTCTCGCACTGATCTCCGCGAGCATGCTCGTACGCACAGTGGGAACATGTGCCCTCCACGTACCGATCCGGCAGGAAGCGCCCGGCTTCGGGATCGAAGAACTGCTCCGATGAGCGTTTGTCGATGTGACCCTCGTCGTAGAGGCGGCGAAACACGTCCTGTGTGACGTCGTGATGGTTCTGCGTGCCGGTTGTCGTGAAGAGATCCCAGTCGAACCCGAGCAAGTCCCACTGCTCGACGAACTCGCCGTGGTAGCGATCGACGATCGTCTTCGGATCGACACCCTCCTGCTCCGCCCGCACCGTGATCGGTGTGCCGTGCACGTCCGAGCCAGACACCATGAGCGGACGATTCCCGATGGCGCGCTGAAAGCGCGCAAAGATGTCCGCGGGCAAGTACGCCCCGGCGAGATGCCCAAGATGACGAGAACCGCTCGCATACGGCCATCCCACGGCGACGAGAACATTCTTGGAACGGGGAGCTGCATCCACGAGGCCAGCGATGGTACTAGTGGTCCGTCGCCCAAATAGCTACGCATCAACTGCGCGACGAACCACCAGAGGTCGAGTCGACGACCCGTGCCCCGGCCGCTCCGAGACGGTCGCGCTCACCGGACCGGCCTCAGGTCGTTCCACGGTGCGTATGATGCAAGGAGCCGATGCGGCCGGTGGGGACGGGGTCGCCAGAAGACCAGCGGCCTGAGGAGGCTTCTTGAACACTGGCATGGTCCGCAAGATCGACGATCTCGGTCGCATCGTCATTCCCGCAGAGACGCGAAGACTCTTCGGCATTCGCGAGGGCGACGAGCTGGCGATCGCGGTCGACGAAGATGCGATCGTCATCCGCAAGCTGGACGCCACGTGCGTCTTCGACGGCTCGACGGATGACGTTCGATCGTTCGAGGGAAGAGGGGTCTGCTCGCGCTGTCTGCGTACGATGCGCGAGTTGTGAAAACCCGCTACTGCTGCCGTCCCGCAAGGACGAGGTCGTAGAGGACGCTGCGAGCCACGCCGTGGGCACGGGCGGCGCGCCGTACCGCCTCTGAAGGCCGAACCCCGGCTTCGATCTCGGCCAGCGCATCCCGCACCGCCGCATCGAGGTCTGCGGCCGGAGGGTCCACGCCGGCAACGACGATGGTGAGCTCTCCCTTTGCTCCGGGGCCCCAATGTTCCGCGGCCTCGCCGAGCGTCCCCCGCCACACCTCTTCATGGAGCTTCGTCAGTTCCCTGGCCACGACCACGAGACGCCCCTCGCCGAGCGTTTCCGCGAGGTCGGCGAGGTCGGCTCCCGCCCGATGCGGAGAGAGGAAGACGACCGCGGTTCGCCGCTCGGCCGCCAGAGCATCGAGGCGTTCACTACGTGGGGGCCCCTTCCTCGGCAGGAAGCCCTCGAACACGAACCGATCCGCGTCGAAGCCCGCGACGGCGAGCGCCGCGGTCACGGCGCTCGGGCCGGGGACCACGGTCACCACGGCACCGGCCGCCACCGCCGCGGCAACGGCGGTGGCCCCGGGATCGCTCACGGTCGGGGTACCGGCATCGGTGACGAGCGCCACGACCTCG
>JBHHXA010000110.1:0-7519 GCA_046756805.1 Acidimicrobiia bacterium | reverse complement strand
CAGGTCGCGCTTCAGCCCGACGCACCCGTCTCAGCACCGGGCCCGTTCGGTGAGATGCAAGTGGCTCTGGCCGCGGACACGACCGCGGTCCGGGAGATGGCCGCGGTCGTGACCGTCCCTGGCGGCTTCGCGGGCAGGACCGGAGACGGTGAGGTGTGGGTGTCGTCAGAGGGCGTGGGTTGGCGTACATTGCCCGGCCCGGGTGGTGCGGTCATCTCGGTCGTTGAAGACACCGCGGGCCCGGGTGTCGTCACTATTGCCGACGGTGCGGTCTCCGCTGCCTCCCTCGACGCCGCCACGAACACATGGCGCTCCCGGGTGCTCCTGGCAGACGGAGTGGCGGCGATCGCGGCGGATGACATCGTCGTGTCTGGCGGCCGGGTGTTCCTGGCTGGTTGGACCGAAGGCTCTTTCGAGCCGTTCACGTGGTGGGAGGGCAGCGGCCGCGAGCCGTCACCGATGCCCTGGCCGGCAGATGCGGAAGCCATGTACTTCCCCACGCGCCACGGTGTGGGAGCCCTCATCACGAACCAACCCGGAGCCGGGGCGATGTGGCATCTCGATGGCGGGGGGTGGCTCGCCGCGGACGCTCCCGTGGGACTTGGCGGCCTCGACCTCCTCGCGCTCCGGAACCTGGACGACAGGCTCGTGGCGATCGCGTTGAGCAAGCCGGGCCGCTGCGACACAGCTGCCGTCGATGAGCTCGGGTGTGCAATCGAGACCGTGTTCCTCACCTCAGAGGACGGGTCCGTGTGGTCGCAAGCGGAAGTCACGGCGGGAGCTACCGGAGCATCGGGCAAGCCTCCGTGGAATATCGCGGTCGGACCGCTCGGTCTCGTCGCCTGGAGCGCACCGCCCGACCCGATCGTCCTCTGGTCCAGGGATGGCGGCGTCTGGCATGCAACGGGCTTCGAGCTGCCCGTGGGCTCTCCAACGACCGGAACGAGCGTCGAGTGGGTGGCCGTCGGCTCCGACCGCGTCGTCATGGGGCTGCTGCCGCCGCGACCGGCGCTGTTCCGCTCCGAGGTGTTGGTGGTAGTAGCCAGACGGTCGCCGTAGCGTCAGCGACCCGGAGCGTCGGGCGACGCTTCTCCCTCCGGGGGCGCGCCTCCCCACGCCGCGACGACGGCGACGGCTGTGAGCACCAGGGCGTACATCATGGTTCGGAGAGCCTCACCCGAAAAGCGCCACACGTTCGGACCGAACACCACGATCGTGAGCGCCAGGATCATGGCCGCCGCAGTCACGGGATGCCAGGGCCGGCGCACCGCGATCACGGTTGCAGCGATCACGGTTACGAGCCCGAGACCGGCGACGAGCATGAGGGTCATCGTCGCTCCCTGCTCGCCGAAGGCGGTGAGAAGGCCACGTACCGGCCAATCGACGGCCTCCCTCCGCGACAGCGACGGGTCGAAGACGGGAAACGAACCGACCCTGACCCACACCCAGAGATGCCAGGCAGCAGGCACGGAAGCCACGACAGCCCACCGTCGCAGACCGCGCCATCCGGCAGCACGAAAGTCACGAACTGCCATGGGCACAAGGGCCAAGGCCAGTGCCTCCCGCCCCAGCAGCGCGAGGGAGAACGTCACGGCCGCACCGAGACGTCTGCCATCGATCTCGAGAAGGAGACCGAGCAGCAGGAGCCCGAGCAGCGGCCACTCGGAGAACGCACCCCGAACGCCGAGCCACACCGCGGGGACGGCCGCAAGCCACAGCATGCGGGCCTGGCCCACCCCTCGTCGCCCCAGCAGCTCCACCGCGCACGCCGCGGCCAATCCGAGGCCTACCGCACCGAGCAACAGCAGCGTCCACGGCACCCATCCGGAGCGACCGAGCGCCACGACCCAGGCCAGGAGCGGATACAGGATGCGGCCGTAGCGGTAGGCGTCCCCGTACAACTCGGGGGCATCGATCGCGGCGCCCGACCCGAACGGATCCGTCGCCACGCGACGAAACAGATCGGCATCCGAGGGGAAGAGGCTGTCGATGCCGCCGCTCGCCCACTGGAATGCGTATGCGGCGGCGGCGGCGAGACCGACCCCGACGCCCACCTGCACCGCCAGGGGTCGGACCGGCACAGGGGTCACCGCGGGGATCGAGGTTCCCACTGGCGAAAGCTCCCGGGTGACGATCTCATTCGGCCACCGTAGCCCGCAACGGAAGCGGCCCCACGCCGGACGCCGCCGGGTCGGTAGTACGGCGAGGCCCCTGCCGTTCGACCCTAGCGAGGAGAGGTGACTTCGGTCACGGTGGGATCCAGGCGGGTCACGTCGCCAGACGAGAGGAGCGAGAAGTGCTGATCGTCACCGGCTTCGACGGGTCGCCGAGCGCGGCGGCGGCATTGCGAAGAGCCGACCTCTTTGCAAGCAGTCTCAACGCAGACCACCACGTCGTCATGGTCGCCCACGTCGCACCCATCGAGTTCGCCGCGATGGCGAACCCGTACCAGGTCGACATGTACGCCATCGAAGAAGAGCGGCTGATGGAGGCCTACACCGGGGTCCAGCCCGACCTCAAGACGGAGCCCAAGCTGACCCTGGTGCGGGGGAACCCGGTGCTCGAGATCAGCGCGTATGCCTCGGAGCACGATGCCGACCTCATCGTCGTCGGCTCTCGGGGACGAGGTGCGGTGGCAACGGTCCTCCTCGGGTCAACGAGCCACGGCCTCCTGTGGCGGACACAGACCGACGTGCTGGTGGTGCGCTGACGAGGAGCGGCGCCGGGGCACAGCTCGCGGCGGTGCGCATCCTTCTCGGGGAGAGGCACACGCCAGACGACGAGGCTGCCACCGCCCTCGCGGTCACCTATGGAGAAGGTCCCTCCGAGGGCTGCGGCCCGGTTGGCCATGTTGTCGAGGCCGAAGCCGACACCCGCAGACTCTGAGAGCCCGATGCCGTCGTCGGCGACCTCGATGACGCACTCACCGGCGGTGATCTCGATGAACACCTCGGCGCGCGAAGCGCTGGCATGCCGGACGACGTTGGCCACTGCCTCGCGAATCGTCGCAACGAGATGCTCCCTGATCCTTGCGGTGAGGGACTCGAGCGCACCCCTGAACTGCACGTCCGCGTCTACTCCCGATCCGGCCACCAGCTGCGCCACGACGCGCTCGACCGTGGTCGTGATGCCTTCTCCGGTCCGAACCCGCAGATCGAAGATGACCCTTCGGAGCCGGGCGATGGCTGAGTCGAGCTGCTCGACGGCACCTCCGATACGGGCGATGGCCTCGGCGTCTTCGATCGTCCCCTGGACGGCCTGAAGTGTGAGACCGGCGGCGAAGATGTCCTGGATGACCGTGTCGTGAAGGTCGCGTGCGATACGGTCCCTGTCCTCCATGATGGCGAGTTGCGACCTGCTCGACTCGAGCTGGACCCTGGTGTCGACGAGGGCGCTGAGGTCACGGATCGATGCGACGACATGAAGTTCGCCACTGATCTCGACCGTGCTGAGCGAAATGTCGACGGGGAACATCGATCCGTCAAGTCGCACGGCCGAGAGATCGAGACCCGAACCCATACGGCGCGTGGACTTGTTCACCATGAACGCCTCGCGGTACTTCTCGTGACCGCCCTGTGCGGTGGGAGGGACGAACTCCGCCACCGACGTCCCGACCAGATCTGTGGCGTCGAACATCACGTGGGCACTCGGGTTGGCGGTGACGACGAAGCCCGCGTCGTCAAAGACGATGATGGCGTCGGCCGCACCGTTGAAGACGGCCTCCAGAAGGCTCGGGTCCACGTGCGAGGTGCTCACGGCGGCTGAGGCTAGTCCGGGCCGATGCCACGCCGTCCGTAGGGGCCAACGGCCCTACACATAGTCGCGGCGGGGTCCGTACAGTGCGGCGCATGCAGCAGGGTCCCACCCGGGTTCTCGTCGTCGACGACCACGCGGTCGTGCGCGAAGGCCTGCGCGCCCTGCTCAATGCCCAGGAGGACATCCTCGTCGTCGGTGAAGCAGGGACGGCCGCCGAGGCGGTGCGGCGTGTCGGATTCGACGAGCCCGACCTCGTCGTCATGGACGTCCAGCTCCCGGACGGCACCGGGGTCGATGCCTGCCGGGAGATCAGATCGCGCTGGCCCGAGGTGAAGGTGCTGATCCTCACGTCGTTTGCCGACGACGGGGCGCTGCACGCCGCCATCCTCGCCGGCGCCGCGGGCTACGTGCTCAAGCGCATTCAATCCGACGAGCTCATCGCCGCGATCCGGGGTGCGGCCTCGGGAGAGGCGCTGCTCGACCCGGCGCTCGTGGATGCGGTGTTCCGCCGGATCAGGGGCGAGGTGCCGGGCGACCCGCTCCTCGAGCGCCTCAGCGCCCAGGAGTTGCGCGTCCTCGAGCTCATCGAGCAGGGGATGACAAACCGTCAGATCGCGGAGGAGCTCCACCTCGCGGAAAAGACCGTGAAGAACTACGTGTCGAACATGCTGGCCAAGATGGGCATGTCCCGCAGGTCCGAAGCCGCGGCCTATGCGGCTCGGAGAGCAGCCAACACGGCAACCCAATTCCCACCAGGATCCTGGGACGAAGCACACGGCTGAACGGCCCCCTGGAAGGCTGGTGACGAACGCACCGCATCGCGATCGCAGCGCCTATGCCCGCGTCGACCGGCCTGCATCGACCCTTCGTCTAGGAACCGAGGCTGGGTCGGAGCCGCGCCAGTTGCTCGCTGGTGCCGAGCGCCACGAGGACATCACCGTTCCGAATGGGCGTGGCAGGAGCGGGCGGCGCCGAGAGCATCCCGTCCGAGTGGTGGATCGCCAGCACGAGCACGCCGTGTTCGGCCCGGATCCCGCTGTCCTGGAGCGGGATGTCGACGAAGGAGGCCCTGGGTCCCACGGGCAGCTCTTCGATTTGGAACTCGAGCCGCGCCTCCCCCGAGATCACCTCGACGAATTCCGTGAGCTCCCTCCTTTCGGCGAGGACGGCGAGACGCTCGGCGCCCGCTGCCTCCAATGTCACGACCCGATCGGCGCCCGCCAGCCTGAGCTTGCGGCGAGATTCGGAGTCACCGCCCCGGGCGACGATGTAGAGGTCGGGCCGGCGGGCGCGCGCCGACAGCACGATCGCCAGGTTGTCACCCTCAGCGCCAACACACGCGATGAGGGCGTCGGCGCGGTCGATACCGGCTGCTTCCAGGTATTCGTCGCGCACCGCATCGCCCTGCACCGCAAGTGCCTCGTCCTCTCTCGCCCTCTCGATGCGGGCGAACTCGCTGTCGATGACGACCGCCGACCTCCCGCCGTTGCGTGTCAACAGCTTGTGCACCCTTCTCCCGACACGTCCATAGCCGCAGATGATCAGGTGGCTGGAAAGTTTCACGATCTTCTTTGCCTCGCGTTCTCGTTCTTTTCGGTCGCTCGACACCGCTTCCAGGACGATGTCCGCCAGACTGCTCACGGTGTACAGCACAACCCCCACACCGATCACGATCAGCCAGATGGCCACGAGTTGGCCTTCAGCGCTGAAACCGCCGGCCGGCTCGCTGAACCCCACCGTGGACAAGGTGATGATCACGAGGTAGGTGGCGGTCAGCAGATCCAGGTCCTCCACCGCCATGAACGCCGCAACCGCAACCCCGGAAAGGGCCGCGACGACCGCGACACCGACGCTGACCCTGAGCCTCGTCCTCATCGGTCGGCACGCCCTCGCATCGGGCTCAAGGTACCAACGCCACGGTCGAATCCCCGGTATTGGGTGCGTGTAGGCGGATCGCAGCACCGGTGGCCGCGGCGTTTTCGAGACCAGCGGACGCTGCGGCAGAACGGCGCACCGAGGTCACTCGCCCCCGGAACCCTCCAGCTCGCGAGCCGAAGCGATCCAGCCGTGCTCCTCGATGCGGTTCGTCCTCGCTTCGAGCGCCATGGCGAGGTGCACGGAGTCGGCGCTCGTGAGCCGGGAAAGCTGCCGGTAGCTCGTGATCCCCATCGACTCGAGGAGCGCGGCGGTGGCGGGCCCGATTCCCCTGACCTTGGTCAGATCGTCGTTGCGATCCGGGTCGACGCCCCGGGTTCTCGCGGCAATCTCTGCAACGACCGCTGCGATGTCGACCGGGCCGACACTGCCCTCCGCGGTCTCCGAGAACGGATCGCCGTCTGCTCCGGTCCGCGCTGCGTCATGTTCGCTCCGCATGCCCTTTGCCTCCGCCAGGGCCGTCTCGTAGCGGGCGATGATGCGCCGCACCCTGAGCCAGCGGCGGAGAAACCACCCAATGAAGAAGCCGACGATCGCGGACGCCACCATCCACCACACCACCTCGGCGATCATGTACTCGGTGCCGCGGAACACGTCAGCCCGCCCTCCCTGTTCCCTCGGCGTGCCCACTGATGAGCCGGACCTCGCGTACCCCCCGCAGATCGTCGATCGCGGCGTGGACGGCGGGCGGAAGGACCTGGGCCGCATCGTCCAGGTGGACGATCACCTCACGGCCCGCGACCTCGACACCGGCCTCGATGCCGGCGTCGTCGAGCACCACCTGCACCCTGACCTCGAGGTCGTTCTCGAAGTGCGACACCGCCCAGATCGATGCCGCTGAGGCCACGAGAGCGAGGGTGAGCACGAGCATCACGACGGTCACCGGAAACCGAGGCCGTCGCGGGAGGTCTTGACCGGCTGTATCCATCGTGCCGCCGTCGTTCGGGCTCGGGAGCGTACACGCCACACCGCTCCGAGATCGCTGCCACCGGATCATCTGGAATGTGATAACCTTACACTCAAGTTATAGACGACGAACCTACTCAGAAGGCGAACTTTGCGTCGTCTTCACCTCGATTCCGGAGATGAAAACATGGCGCGCGCGGTCGGCATCGACCTCGGAACGACGAACTCGGTACTTGCGATCCTCGAAGGCAGCGAGCCTCGAGTCATCGCCAACGCAGAGGGCCATCGAACGACACCTTCGGTCGTCGCCTTTGCCAAGAACGGCGAGATCCTCGTCGGTGAGCAGGCCAAACGCCAGGCCATCACGAACCCCGACCGCACGATTCGCTCCGTGAAGCGCAGCATGGGCACGGACTGGTCCGCAGAGATCGAGGGAAAGACCTACACCTCACAGGAGATCTCCGCCCGGATCATCATGAAGCTGAAGCGCGACGCCGAGCAGTTCCTCGGTGAGGACGTGACCCAGGCGGTCATCACCGTCCCCGCCTACTTCGGCGACGCCCAACGCCAGGCGACGACCGAGGCCGGCCAGATCGCAGGGCTCGAGGTGCTGCGGATCGTCAACGAGCCCACGGCGGCCGCACTCGCCTACGGGATGGACAAGAACAACGACCAGCTCATCCTCGTCTACGACCTCGGTGGGGGCACCTTCGATGTCTCGGTCCTCGAGATCGGTGAGGGCGTCTTCGAGGTGAAGGCCACCAGCGGCGATACTCACCTCGGGGGCGACGACTGGGACCAGCGGGTCATCGACTGGCTCGTCACCGAGTTCAAGAACGACCACGGTGTCGATCTGGCTTCCGATCCGATGGCCCTCACCCGGCTCAAAGAGGCTGCAGAGAAGGCGAAGATCGAGCTGTCG
>JBHHXA010000109.1:0-7559 GCA_046756805.1 Acidimicrobiia bacterium | reverse complement strand
TCGAGGACGAGGGCTACAACGTCGAGTGGTCCCAGGAGCTGAAGGTGTACGAGTCGTTCGACGAGTACCTGCGGGCCTGGGTGCTGATCCACGCGCTGCATCGCAAGCTGGGGTTCCCCGGGGATGCGCCGGGGATGATCTTCAACATGAGCGTCGGGTACAACCTCGACGGCATCCTCCAGCCGAACGTGCAGTGGTACCTCGACGCCATGACCGATGCCTCGGCGTACAAGCAGCGGTACGTCGATGTGGTGGCAGCCCACTACCCCGAGGTGGCGGGCATCGAGATCCCGGACCGGATCTCGGACACGATCACGCTGTCGACGATGCACGGCTGCCCACCGGACGAGATCGAGAGGATCTCCGCCTATCTGCTCGGGGGGCGCGCGCTCCACACGAGCGTCAAGTGCAACCCCACGTTGCTCGGTGCGGACCGGGTGCGGAGCATCGTCAACGACGAACTCGGCTTCGGGGATGTGCCCGTGCCCGACGAGGCCTTCGGTCACGACCTCAGATACGTCGACGCCGTGCCGATGTTCCACAACCTGCGACGGCTGGCGAGGGAGAAGGAGCTGACGTTCGGTGTCAAGCTCACCAACACGCTCGAGGTCGAGAACTGGCGCGACGTGTTCCCCGCCGACGACATGATGTACCTGTCGGGTCGTCCCCTCCATGCCGTCACGAGCAATCTCGCTCTGGCGATCTCGGAGGAGTTCCGCGGCGACCTGCTGATCTCGTTCGCCGGGGGTGCGGACTGCTTCAACGTCCCCGACCTCCTCCGTTCCGGGGTCGCGACGATCACCGTCTGCAGCGACCTGCTGAAGTCCGGCGGCTACATGAGGATGCTGCAGTACTTCGAGACGCTCAACGCCGCCATGGACGAGGTCGGCGCCCACGACCTCACGGACTACGTCGCCAAGTCGGGTGTCGCCCGCGACGGCTTCGCGGAGTTTGCGCCCATGCTCCGTTATGCCGCGCTCACCGACTCAGGCCTCGCGCTCGACGCCGACGATTGCGTATCGCTGGCGGAGGAGCTTGCCGGTGAAGCCGATGGGCTCGTCGTCGACACCATCGAGTCCTGGGCCGTTGCCAGAGGTTTCACAGATGATCGGCCCGCTTCGCTCGCGGCGCTCGCAGTCAAGGTCCTGGGGCGCGTCAACCTCCGTGACTACGCAGCCGCGGTGCGTTCGGAGTGGAGGCTGCGCAAGGACTCGTTCCGCACCGATCGGAGCAAGACGGACCGCGAACTCCTCCTCTTCGACTGCATCGAACCGCCGTGCGTGGACGAGTGCCCCGTCAACCAAAAGGTCCCGCAGTACATGGCGGCCGTGCGCGACGGCGACTTCCAGAGGGCGGTCGCCCTCGCCAGGGAGGACAACCCTCTTCCCGGGATCCTGGGGAGGGTGTGCGACCACCTCTGTGAGAACACTTGCATCAGGACCCACTACGACGAGCCACTCGCCATCCGGGACATCAAGCGCTTCATCATGGCCCAGGAAGAAACGCCCCTGGTGCTCGGTGCTGCACCCCCCGCCGGTGCCAGGGTGGCGATCATCGGCGCCGGGCCCGCGGGTATCTCGGCGGCGCGCCAGCTCGCGTATGCGGGCATCGGAGTCACCATCTTCGAGGCCCACCCCTACGCAGGCGGAATGGTGGGTGGGGCGATCCCCTCGTACCGGCTTCCTCAGCATGAGATCGACAAGGACATGGCGGTCCTCGCCGAGCTCGGGGTTGAGATCCGATACGGCATGGTCGCGGGCGTCGACTTCACGCTCGAGAAGCTGCGTGGTGACGGCTACGACTTCGTCTTCGTGGCGGTTGGCGCTCAGCTCGCCAAGCGTCTCAACCTCGAAGGCGAGGACAGCGACGGGATCATGGATGCGTTGCGGTTCCTCCGCAGCGTGCGGGAGGGCGATCCGGAGCCCCTCGGGCAGCGGGTAGGCGTGATCGGAGCAGGCGACACGGCGATGGATTGCGTGCGCTCCGCGTACCGCCTCGGTGCGGACGTGTCGCTCGTCTACCGGCGCACCATCGACCAGATGCCTGCGGATCGAGAGGAGATCCACGGCGCCATCGAAGAGGGCATCGAGATCGTCGAGCTTGCCTCTCCCGCTGCCCTCCACATCGAAGACGGAGCGCTCGCAGGACTCGTGTGCACCCGCATGGAGTACCGGGGCGACAGGGACTCGAGTGGCCGCAAGATCCCGCACCCGGTGCCCGACGGCGAGTTCGAGATCCCCCTCGACACGCTGATCCTGGCCATCTCCCAGCACTCCGTCCTCGACTTCTTCGGCGACGAGACACCGGAGCTGACGGACCGCGGCTACCTCGACGTGAACCCGGAGACGTTGGAGTCGTCGCTGCCCGGTCTCTACGCCGGGGGAGACGTGGCCGCAGACGGCCCGTCGTCCATCGTCAAGGCCTCCGCAGACGGCAAGGCCGTCGCAGAGAGCATCATCGCCAGGGTGGGCAACTCCGCGCCCGAGGCAACGGCGAACGGTGACGGTGAGGACGAGTTCGATCTCTTCGATCTCCTGGAGCGGAGAGCGCACCGCGACTGGCGCGTTCCGATTTCGTTCACACCGCTCGACGACAGGATGAACTTCAACGAGGTCAGCCTGACCTATACGAGAGAAGAGGCGATGGCGGAGGCTTCGCGATGCCTCGATTGCCACCACATCTGCAGCCTCTGCGTTGGGGTGTGCCCCAATCTCGCGCTGATGACGTACGAAGCCGAGCCGCTCCTGACCCGGCTTCAGACCATCACGATCGGGACGGGTGCTGTCGAGATCGAGCCCGGGGGCCTCTTCGCGGCGTCGCAGCGCCACCAGATCGCAGTCCTCACCGACTTCTGCAACGAATGCGGCAACTGCGTGACGTTCTGCCCGACGGCCGGAGAGCCGTATCGTGACAAGCCGCGGCTGTACCTCGATCGTGACGACTTCGAGGCGCAGAAGGACAACGCGTTCATGCTGTTCTCCCAGGGTGAGACCGCTGCCCTGGAAGCGCGTTGGGATGGAGAGACCCACCGTCTCGACCTCGACGGTGACCTCTCGTACTCGGCTCCTGCGATCACCGTTCGGCTCGACCCCTCAGACCTCTCGGTCCTCGATGCGGCTCCCGGTTCCGGTGCGACCCCCGGCCAGGTCGTGGCTCTGGATAGGGCCGCGTCGATGTTCGTGCTGATGCGGGGTCTTCTCGAATCGATGCCGCAGCTCCCGCCCGCCGTCCCTCGGGGTGCAGCCGCCGCTGCGACCAGCATCGGCCACCCCGGCTACGAGGACTGACTCGCCGTGGCCTCCCCGGACCCGCGCATCGGCGATGCCTTCGGCGAAGGGCTCCTCGCGTATCAGGAAGACCCGGCGCCGCAGGAGGCCACGATCGTCGAGCGAGACGATGGGTACCTCGAAGCTTGCCCACTTCGGTGTTCTTCCGGGAGTGGGACGACTGGCACGCCATCGAGCACAGCGCGATTGATCACGTTCGCGGCTCCGTGCTCGACATCGGTTGCGGGGCGGGACCGCACGCGGTCGAACTGACGAAGCGGGGGCATGAGGTCACCGTCATCGACACGTCGCCGGGTGCCGTCGAAGTGTGCAGGAGACGGGGAGTGGTCGACGGCTTCGCCGGCACGGTCGAGGACTACGCCGCCGGGATCGACCGCCGCTACGAGACGGTCCTGATGATGGGCCACAACCTGGCGTTGCTCGAGAGCAGGGAGCGGGCGTCGGTGGTGCTTGCAGCGGTGACCACGCTGGCGGCACCGGGCGCCGTCATCATCGGTACCAACCTCGACCCGTACCAGTCAGACGATGTGCAGCACCTTGCGTATCAAGAGCGAAACAGGTCCTTGGGCAGAATGGCGGCTCAGATCCGGATGCGGGTCCGCTACCGGGAGCTGGCGACGGAGTGGTTCGACTACCTGTTCATGTCACGAGGGGAGCTGGAGGCGCTCATCGCGGGCAGTGGGTGGATCGTGGAGCGCTTCGAGGCGGAAGCCCCCAGCTACCTCGCCGTTCTCCGACTGGAAGGTTGAAGTCAGCCGTTGGCGACCGCGTCGTTGAACGACTCGATCAGCTCGTCGATCGGCCCCGCCATCGACTGGATGCCCGTCCAGTACTCGGGGTCGTACCACTGCGCCTGGATCTCGTCGTACGTCTTGCCCTGCTGCTCGACCCACGTGTAGTACTTGAGGTTGTGGATCCGTTTGCGGTCGTAATAGGACAGCTCGTGGACGTGGTCGATCCCTACACCGAGCAGCCAGCGGTGGAAGGCCGCGACAGCGTCGAGCTCGCTGAACTCGCCGTGAGTCTCGGTCATTTCCGCGAGCCTGCTCCCGTACATCTCCATCGAGTCGGTGCCGACGGTGAGCACGATGTCGTTCGATCCCATCTCGTAATACTTCGCCAGCTTGATCGCCGACAGCAGGTTGCCCGCGCCTGAGATTCCGAGCAGTGGAAGTTGTTCCACGAGATCGGGCTTGACGCCCTGGCCGACGAGATACGAGATCCCCGCGGGCTCGTTGAAGAGGCGGATGAGGTTCACGGTGGCTTCGTCGTCGAGTCCGATGGCGAAGTCGGTGTTCTTCACGTTGTGCACCCACGGGATGTGCTTGTCGCCGATGCCCTCGATCCGATGCTCACCGAATCCGTTGTAGAGGATCGTCGGGCACTGCACGGCCTCACCGGCTGCGATCACCGATGTCGGATACGCCTGCTTGAGGTAGTCGCCACAGGCGATCGTGCCTGCAGACCCCGTCGTGAGGGCCACCCCCCGGTAGACGTCGTTGGGACCCGACACCGTCTCGAGCACCTCCTGCATCGCAGGGCCGGTGACGGCGTAGTGCCACAGGTAGTTCCCGAACTCGTCGAACTGGTTGAAGATCATGAGATCCTCCCCCGACTCGCGCAGTTCCCAGCACTTGTCGAAGATCTCCTTGACGTTCGATTCTGATCCGGGCGTCTTGATGATCTCGCCGGCCACGCTCTCCAGCCACTCGAACCGCTCCCTGCTCATGCCCTCGGGGAGGATGGCGACGGACTCGCAACCGAGGAGGTTCGAGTCGTAGGCGCCGCCCCGGCAGTAGTTCCCGGTCGAAGGCCATACCGCCTTCTGCGTCGTCGGGTCGAACTGCCCGGTGACGAGCCGCGGGGCGAGACAGCCGAATGCGGCTCCCACCTTGTGGGCACCGGTGGGGAACCACTTTCCGATCAGCATGATGATCCGGGCCGGGACACCCGTCAGCTCCGGTGGCAGCTCGACGTAGTTGACGCCACCGAAGCCGCCGCCGTGAGGGATCGGCTCGTTGTGCCAGGTGATGCGAAACAGGTTGAGGGGATCGAGGTCCCACAGCCCGACGTCCTTCAGCCCGGAGCGCACGTCCTCGGGAACCAGGCCCGGATCGCGCATCTGGGCGAAGGTGGGGATGCGGATGCCGCGGTCCCTCGCCCGACCGGCCGCCGAGTCGAGGGTGGCGTCGTGGATGGTGAGGTCGATCATGGTTCCTCTCAGTGTCGTGCGTCGAGCGCGCCTCGGCTTCGCATGTCGAGCGCGCTCCGGTGTCGTGCGTCGAGCGCCTGCTTCAGGGCGTCGAGATCGGGTGTGATCCGGATCGGTTCGGTGCCTATCGCGGACACGGCGCGCATGGCGGAGGCTACGTCCTTCAGGCCGCTGCCGGTGCTGAGCACGACGGCGCGCTCCCCGGAGGCGACGAGCCCGCGGTCGACCGCGACGACGAGTCCCGCATACGCGGCTGCTCCCGCAGGCTCTGCGAACACGCCGCTGCCGCGCGCCAGTGTCGGGATGGCGGCGAAGATCTCGTCGTCGGACACACGGAGATAGGCGCCTCCGGTCTCGGTGACGGCGGCCATCGCCTTGATCCTGTCCCGGGGGAGGTCGGCACTGATGCTGTCCGCGACCGTGTCGGCGACGATGGGCGGCTTGGTCAGCACGTCCTCGTCGTTCTCGAAGGCCTGGACCATGTAGTCGCTGCCTGCGGCCTGCACGCCGATGATCCGCGGCGCTCGGCTGATCCAGCCCAATGCAAGCGCATCCTTCACACCCTTGTGCAGACCCCCGATGATCGAGCCGTCCCCGACGCTCACGAGCACGACGTCAGGCGGTTCCCAATCGAGCTGCTCGAGGATCTCGAGCATCGCGGTCTTCTTGCCCTCGGTCATGTAGGGGTTGTAGCCCGTGTTGCGGTTGTACCAGCCGTACTCGGCGGCGGCCTCCATGCACAGTTCGAACGCATCTCCGTAGGTGCCGTCGACGAGCACGACGGTGGATCCGTAGGCGAGCAGCTGGGCGATCTTTGCTTCAGGGGCGGTTGCAGGCACGAAGATGACGTTGCGCTGCCCGAGGCTTGCCGAGAGCCCGCTGAGCGCGGCCGCGGCGTTGCCTGTGCTGGCGGTGGTGACGATGGCCGCGCCTGCCGCACGGGCCTTGACGATCGCCATGGCCGAGGCGCGGTCTTTGAGCGATGCGGTGGGCTGCCGACCCTCATCCTTCACCCAGACCCGGTCCAGGGCGAGTTCTGCCGCGAGCCGTGGTACGTCGTAGAGAGGTGTGCCGCCCACCGTGAGTGGTGGCACCGTGTCGTCGGCCCGGACGGGGAGCAGGGGCCGGTATCGCCACATCGTGGCGTCCCCGGTCTCGAGGAGCGTCGCGGGCGAGAACGAAGCGCCGATGTGCTCGTAGTCGTAGCGGACGTCGAGGATGCCCTCGTTCCCGTGGTCGGGGCACACGTACCCCGCGTCCTCGACTCCGTACGTCGCTCCACAGATCACGCACGCCAGATGGAGGACGTGTTCGAGACCCGGGATCAAGGCACGATCCTCGTCCCGGTTTCGCCTGCGATGGCTCGTTCCAGGTTCTCCGGGTTGGTGATCAGCGCCTCGCTTCCACCGGATTCGAGGAATTGCACAACGGCACGCATCTTGGGGGCCATCGAGCCCTCCGCGAAATGTCCGCCCTCGGCGAGGCAGCCCTTGACTTGGTCCAGCGTCAGCCGATCGACCCACGTCTGCGCGGGTGTGCCGAACCGGAGAGCGACCTGCTCGACCGCGGTCGAGATGAGGAGCAGGTCGGCGTCGATCTCGGTTGCCAGCAATGCCGAAGCAAGATCCTTGTCGATCACGGCCGGCACGCCGCACAGGTTGCCATCGGCATCCGTGATGACCGGGATGCCACCGCCGCCGATCGTGATCACCACGACGCCGGCATCGAGCAACATGCGCACGACGTCGATCTCAACGATGCGCTTCGGAGCGGGGGAGGCGACCACTCGCCGCCAACCCCTGCCTGCATCGTCGACGACGTCCCAACCTTCGCGGTCGCGCCGCCGTTTCGCTTCCGTCTCGTCGAGGAACGATCCGATCGGCTTCGAAGGATTCGAGAACGCCGGGTCGTTCCGATCGACTTCGACTTGCGTGACGACGGTCGACACGCGTTTGTCGATTCCCATGAGCCGGAAGTCGTTGAGGAGGTTCTGCTGGAGCATGTACCCGATGGCGCCCTGGGTGTCCGCACCGCACACGTCGAGTGGCACCTCGTGCAGT